>CAYIYY010000040.1:4700-8537 GCA_964367605.1 uncultured Candidatus Izemoplasmatales bacterium
CAGAAATTATTCGTATTAAAGCGGATTTAATCATTCAGCATCAACACCAAATTACGAAGGGAATGAATGTATTTACTGTTCATAGTTATGAAACTGATAAGGATGAAACAATTCAATTAGACCGATTATTATCACCTTTGGAAAATGCAAAACAGTTTTATAAAAAGTACAAAAAAACAAAAACGTCTATCAACCATCTCAATGAACAAATCAATAATACAATATCAGAAATTCAGTATTTTGAATTGCTCATGGTTCAAATTGAAACTGCTTCTCTTAACGATTTAAACGAGATTATTGAAGAATTGAAATTCAATAAATATATTCATGAAAAACCAACTCGCAATAAAAAACAATTGCCACATTACGATACTTATTTCACATCCGAAGGTACCGCAATCGTCGTCGGAAAAAATAATTTGCAAAATGAATATATTACACATACATTAGGAAAACATTATGAGACATGGTTCCATACAAAAGATATTCCGGGTAGCCATGTTTTAGTTAGAAAAGAACCGCCACTATCCGAAGAAGAAATCAGAACCGCCGCCATGCTGGCTGCATATTTCTCACAAGCAAGAGATTCATCGAGCGTTCCCGTCGATTACACTATCTTGAAAAATGTCAAAAAAATAGCTGGAATGAAAGGCTCTTTTGTGAGTTATACCTCTCAAAAAACAATTTATATTGATCCAGACAAATCTTTCATCAATGCATTAAAAAACAAAAAACAATAAAGAACGATTCTCGGCTGAGAATCGTTCTTTTTATCATTATTTATGTGAGATTTCTTGCTTAATCAAAGCAATGAATTCTTCGACTTTGACCGTCACTTGTTCTTGTTGGCCATAGCGGCGGTAAGTCACAAGATTTTCTTGAACTTCCTTATCACCAATGACTAATTGATAAGGAATCTTTTTCGTTTGTGCTTCCCTGATTTTGTAGCCTAATTTCTCTTCTCGGGCGTCCATTTCAACACGTAAATCTTCATCAACCAACTTACCTAATAATTTTTCGGCGAACGACAGATGGAATTCATTGTTGACAGGGATGATTTTGATTTGAACTGGCGATAACCATACTGGGAATGCACCTGCATAATGTTCAATCAAAATCCCAATAAATCTTTCAATTGAGCCAAATAAGGCACGGTGAAGCATGACAGGACGTTTCTTTTCTCCGTTTTGATCGATATAAGTTAAATCAAAACGTTCTGGTAAATTCATATCAAGTTGAATCGTACCGCATTGCCAAATACGGTTCATGGAATCTCTTAATTTAAAGTCGAGTTTAGGACCATAAAATGCGCCATCACCCTCATTAATTTTATAAGGTTTTCCAATGGCATTTAAAGCATCAGCGAGTGCTTTTTCTGCACGGTCCCAAGTTGCTATTTCACCAATGTACTTTTCAAGAGGTCTTGTTGAAAGTTCAATGTGATAGGACAAATCAAATACAGAGTACATATAATCAAATAAACGGACCAATTCTTGGATTTCATGAACAATCATGTCTTCCGTCATAAAGATATGAGCATCATCTTGAGTAAAATTACGAACTCTAAATAACCCATTTAATGCGCCGCTAGCTTCATGGCGATGAACAAGACCTAATTCACCGACTTTCAACGGAAAGTCTTTGTAAGAGTGAATATCGCGTTTATAGACGAGCATACCACCAGGACAGTTCATAGGTTTGATCGCAAATTCCATATCATCAATTTCTGAGGTGTACATGTTTTCTTTATAATTCATCCAGTGCCCAGAAACAATCCATAAATCCTTATTGAGCATAATGGGCGTTTGGATTAGTTTATATCCTTCTTTGAGATGAACTTTATACCAAAAACTTTCTAATTCACGTCTTAGAATCATACCGTTAGGTAACCAAAATGGAAAACCTGGGCCGTATTCACTTAACATGAACAAATCAAGTTCTTTTCCAAGTTTACGATGATCTCTTTTTTTACGTTCTTCAAGATTATATAAATATTCTTTTAAATCCGCTTCTGAAAAGAAACTCGTTCCATAGACACGTGTTAATTGTTTGTTTTTTGAATCTCCACGCCAGTAAGCGCCAGCTAACGATAGGAGTTTATAGTTTTTAATCCATTTCGTCGATGGAAGATGGGGCCCGCGACATAAATCAGAAAAAACTCCTTGTGAATAAATCGAGATGATCTCGCCTTCAGGTAAAGCGTTGATTAACTCAACTTTATAAGGATCTTCTTTAAAGATTTCTAAAGCTTCGCTTTTTGAAACTTCTTTTCTCTCAATAGGGGCGTTTTTAGCTACAATCTTTGCCATTTGTTTTTCGATTAATGGAAGATCAGATTCTGTTAAAACATCTTCTCCCAGATCAATGTCATAGTAAAATCCTTCTTCGATTGAAGGTCCTACACCGAATTTAGCGTGTGGATACAATGTTTTCACAGCTTCTGCCATCAAATGGGCAGAACTATGTCTTAAAACATCTAACGATTCTTTATCTTCTTCTGTTAAAAATAGTAAAGATCCATTTTCTGTAATCGGACGATTAAGATCGACGACAACATCATTTAATTTAGCCGCAATACTTTTTTTCTTAAGGGATGGAGAAATCGATTCAGCGATTTCTAACGCTGAAATGCCAAGATTATATTCTTTTTCAGAACCATCCATAAATCTAATTTTTATCATATTCTTTCCTCCTTGGAAAAATAAAAAAGTCGCCCTCAATAAAAGGACGACTAATAAATAACCGTGGTACCACCTTAGTTTCGGTAAAACCGACACTCAATCCATTAACGCTGGAAACGGGTCCTTTTCAAAGGCCAACTCCGAGATGGTAATAATACAGATGCATCAATGGCTCACACCTTCCCACTGTCGCTAAAATTGCATTAACATATTATCTTGTTCTCTTCAATGTTTTTATATTATCTTATATTATATCTTAAAATTAGTCTTTGTCAAGATGAACGAACGGGTTTTTCTACAAGAGCAAACTCAGTCGCTAACGAGTAAATTCTTTCATAAATTCTCATCGCTTTAACCTTTTCGTTATCAGAATCATTACTTTGCATTGATTGAGCTAACACTTTCATTTTTAAATTCGATGAAAAGAAAGTAGGAAGTTCATCTAAAACTCGGTGTTGTAGAACCGGTCCTAATACTTCATCGCGAATAAACGCTGAATAAGTTTCCCCACCGATATCATCTAGAATCAATACTTCAGCGGTCTTCAATTCATTGACCCTGTCTTCTAACGTTCCAGTGCCAATGGAGGATTTCAATTCGCGAACAAGATCAGGATAGTAAACAAAAGTAACCTTATAGCCTTTTCTTGCCATTTCGTTGGCGATAGCGGCTAAAATGTACGTCTTGCCCACACCAAATGGTCCGGTTAAATAGAGCCCTTTAACATGATTCGTTTCAGAATATTTGTTGAGATAATCCATAATGTATTTATGAATCTCTTTTCTCGTACTGCCAATCATGTCAAAATCTGATAAATCAGCGTTAAATACTTTTTTAGGAACATAATAAGCGTTAATTTTAGCTTTTGAATCATCGACTAAATTGTATTTGCATTTGACATAATCAAGTGAAATATCTTGATTATAAATGGCTAAGTGAGGAGTCATGCCTAAATGGGGTAATTTACATTCGTAAAGACCCTTACATTCATTACAGATTTTTTTGCCTTCTTGAAAAGACAAAAGTTGATTAATACCCATGACAATGGTGCTGTGAGTTAAATCATTTTTCATCACAAAGCGAGAAATCACTGGGTCTTCAAGCAATTTGTCAATCGTTTCGTCTTTGTTTCCTTTATCAGCGTATTCATGAAGAT
>CAYIYY010000041.1:0-8481 GCA_964367605.1 uncultured Candidatus Izemoplasmatales bacterium
ATCATACCTCAAACACAGTGTCAACTAAAAAATGTCGTATATTTAATAAAAAAATTTTCATTACAAAATTAAAAAAAAGAAGAGGGTATTTATACCCTCTTCAAAATTGATTTATTCTTCAAAATCAGCAAACAAATCTTCTTCTTCGTTAACTGGTGCTTCATACTCTAAATTCGTATGTTTTAGAATACCGGTACCAGCAGGAATCAATCCACCAATGATGACGTTTTCTTTCAAGCCTAGTAATGGGTCTTGTTTTGAACGAATCGCAGCATCGGTTAAGACGCGTGTGGTTTCTTGGAAAGAGGCCGCAGAGAGGAAGGAATCGCTTCTTAACGAAGCTTTTGTAATACCGAGTAAAACTGGTTTACCAACCGCTGGACGTTTGCCAGTGAGTAATGCATCTTTATTCGCTGCAATGAAATCAATGACTGAAATTTGACTCCCAGGGAGTAATTCCGTATCTCCTTCAAGCATGATGTTAATTCTTCTAGTCATTTGACGAATAATGATTTCAAGATGTTTGTCAGAAATATCAACGCCTTGTGAGCGGTAAACTTTTTGTACTTCTTTTAAGATGTATTGTTGAACGGTTTCCATGTCCGTCACACGTAAAAGTTCTTTTGGATCGATGGCGCCTTCGGTCAATTGTTGTCCAGCGTAAACATCGTCATCTTTTCGAACGGATAATTGAACGTTAGAATTGGTTTCATATTTCTTCGTTTCAATATCATTAGATACAGTGATAACATAACGTTCATCAATTTGTTGGATATCTTTAACAGTGGCGTTGATTTCAGAAATAATGGCTTTACCTTTAGAAGTTCTTGCTTCAAATAATTCTTGAACACGTGGAAGACCTTGGGTAATGTCATCTCCAGCAACACCGCCGGTGTGGAAGGTTCTCATCGTCAACTGTGTACCAGGTTCACCGATGGATTGAGCAGCTATCGTACCAACTGATTCTCCAACTTCAGCTTTAGAGCCCGTTGCGAGGTTTTGTCCGTAACATTTGCGGCAAAGTCCAACTTTAGAGGTACAAGTTAATGCGGTACGAATCATGACTGAATGCGTACCCGTTTCAACAATGGCTTTTGCGATATCTTCTGTAATGTATTTATTGCGATAAACAAGGATTTCACCGGTCACTGGATGAATGAAGTCTTCTGCCGCATAACGACCTTGGATACGTTCATAAAGTGATTCAATCGGTTTTCCATCACGATCTAAGAGTTCTTTAACACGGATACCTTTATCAGTACCGCAATCTTCTTCGGTAATAACAACGTCTTGGCTGACGTCAACTAAACGACGTGTTAAATATCCTGATTCAGCCGTTTTTAAGGCGGTATCGGTAGAACCTTTACGCGCACCATGGGTTGAAATAAAGAATTCGGACATCGTTAATCCTTCACGGAAGGAAGCTTTAATTGGTAATTCGATGGTTCCACCTGAAGGGTTCGCCATTAAACCACGCATACCGGCTAATTGAGTGAAGTTGGATGCATTACCACGGGCACCGGAATCAGACATCATGAAGATGTGGTTATCTTTGGTTAATTCTGCGAGTAATCCTGTTTGAATTTCGTCTTTGGCTTTAGACCATTCAGAAATAACTAAGGCAATACGTTCAGAATCTGTGAGTAATCCCATGTTATAGAGTTCAAAGATTTCATCAACTTGTTTGTCATGTTTTTCTAAGATTTCTTGTTTATGTGAGTAAACTTTAACGTCAGAGGCCGCAACGGTAATACCAGCTACAGTTGAATATTTGAAACCGATATTTTTCATTTTGTCGAGCATTTTTGACGTTTCATTGATTTTGTATTTCGCAAAGATTTGCGCAATAATCAAACTCAAGAATTTTTTCTTGAATGGTCCAACGAGTGGCATGGTTTTAACCTGTGCTTTTAAGTCGGTTCCTGGTGCTAAGTAATACTTCGTTGGGGTTTCGTTTTCAAGATTAAATTTCTCTGGTTCATTTAAATAAGGGAATGATGAAGGAAGAATTGTATTGAAAATCATTTTGCCACAAGTCGTGACTAAATAATGATTTTTCAATTCTTCGCGCATCGGGTGATTTAACGTCGATGCTTTTACTAAAATTCTTGAATGAAGGGTAATGTGTTTGTTTTCAAACGCCATGATAACTTCATTGTAATCTTTAAAGACAGAACCTTCACCGACTTCTCCGGCCTTTTCAAGCGTTAAGTAGTAGTTACCAAGAACCATGTCTTGAGAAGGTGTAACGACTGGTTTTCCATCTTTTGGATTCAAGATGTTATTGGATGCAAGCATTAATACGCGTGCTTCGGCTTGTGCTTCTTCTGATAAAGGAACGTGAACCGCCATTTGGTCACCATCAAAGTCAGCATTGAATGCGGTGGTAACGAGTGGATGTAAACGTATAGCTTTACCTTCAACGAGTTTGGGTTCGAAAGCTTGAATACCCAGTCTATGAAGCGTCGGCGCACGGTTTAGTAAAACAGGATGTTCTCTGATGACATCTTCTAAAACATTCCAAATTCTGCCATCTAAGGTTTCAATCAAACGTTTAGCACTGCGAATATTCGACGTGATGTTACGGCTGATTAATTCTCTGATGACGAACGGTTTGAATAGAATGATCGCCATTTCTTTGGGTAAACCACATTGGTACATTTCAAGGTCTGGACCAACGACGATAACCGAACGACCAGAATAGTCGACACGTTTACCGAGTAAGTTTTGACGGAAACGACCTTGTTTACCGCGGAGCATATCTGATAATGATTTTAACGCACGATTCTTTTCAACAACGACTTTTCTGCCGCGTTTTGAATTATCGATTAAGGCATCAACCGCTTCTTGTAACATCCGTTTTTCGTTTTTGGTAATGAGGTGAGGAGCACCTTGTTCAAATTGACGTTTTAAACGGTTGTTACGGTTTAAAATACGGCGATATAAATCGTTTAAGTCAGTGGTTGCGAAGCGTCCACCATCTAGTTGAACCATCGGACGTAAATCCGGCGGAATAACAGGTAATACATCTAAAACCATCCATTCTGGTTTGTTGTCAGAGTTTTTGAAGGCTTCGACGACATTCAGACGTTTGATGATTTTATCGCGGCGTTGTTTAGACGCGGTTTTTAATTCTTTCCTTAAATTAACAGTTTCCTTTTCAAGATCCATTTTCTTTAAGAGGTATTTGACAGCTTCTGCGCCCGTTAAGGCTTTGAAATGAGTTCCATGTTCAAAGTAATAACGCGTGTAATCAGCTTCTGATAAAATTTGTTTTAATTGTAAATCTGTGTCGCCTGGATCAACGACGATGTAAGATGCTAAATAGACAACTTCTTCTAAATCTTTGGATTTGATATCTAAAAGAATTGCTAAACGTGATGGGCTGTTTCTTAAATACCAAGCGTGGACAACAGGAGCCGCTAGTTCAATATGACCCATGCGTTCTCTTCTGACTTTGCTTTCCGTATATTCAACGCCGCAAACAGGACATTTTTTACCAGGATGGGCACTTCTTTTTGACTTGTTAGAACAAGCGCATTGGTAATCTTTGGTTGGTCCAAAGATAACTTCGCAGAATAAACCATCTTTTTCTGGTTTTAATGTACGATAATTGATTGTTTCATGTTTTTTGACTTCGCCGTAAGACCAACTTCTAATTTCTTCCGGGGAGGCCAAACGAATCTTTAAATGCGAATATTTTTGACTCATTTCATTCACTCACCCTTCTTAAGATTGGAAGCCATATTTAGTAATATAGTCTTCAACGTCATCATCAATTAAGCTCTTATTAACTTCGTTCGCTCCGGTTTCTCTGTCGATTAATTCAACGTAGATACCTAAGGAACGTAATTCTCTTGTCAATACTCTGAATGATTCAGGTAATGATGGTTCTGGAATTGGTTGACCATCAACGATGGCTCTAAAGACTTTGTTTCTTCCAACGATATCGTCAGATTTAACCGTTAACATTTCTTGTAATGTATAAGCAGCACCATAGGCTTCTAACGCCCAAACTTCCATTTCACCGAAACGTTGTCCACCGTTTTGTGCTTTACCACCCATTGGTTGTTGGGTAACAAGCGTATACGGTCCAACACTTCTTGCATGAAGTTTGTCATCAACCATGTGGTCAAGTTTAATCATATACATGACACCTACAGAAACTCGGTTGTCAAATTTTTCACCGGTACGGCCATCGTATAAAACGGTTTTACCGTCTGGATCCATACCTGCTTCTTTCATAATACCTTCTAAGTCGTGTTGTTCAACACCATCAAAGACCGGTGTAGCAACATGAAGACCTAACCGTTTAGCAGCCATGCCAAGATGGATTTCTAAGACTTGACCGATATTCATACGAGAAGGAACGCCGAGTGGATTTAACATGATGTCAACGGGGGTACCGTCTGGCATGTATGGCATGTCTTCACTCGGAAGAATTTTCGAAATAACACCTTTGTTTCCATGACGTCCAGCCATCTTGTCACCTTCGGATATTTTCCGTTTTTGAACGATGTAGACACGAACGACTTCATTAACGCCTGGTGATAATTCATCATCATTGGCTCTTGAGAAAACTTTGATGGAGTGAACAATACCGCCACCACCATGAGGTACTCTTAAGGATGTATCACGAACTTCACGTGATTTTTCACCGAAGATTGCGAGTAATAAGCGATCTTCCGGTGTTGGATCAGTTTGACCTTTAGGGGTAACTTTACCAACTAAGATATCGCCTTCTTTGACTTCTGCGCCAGGGATGATGATACCATTATCATCTAAATATTTACGTCCGTCTTCACCGACGTTTGGAATTTCACGGGTGATTTCTTCTTTACCAAGTTTTGTGTCACGTGCTTCAATTTCATACTTTTCAATATGAATTGATGTATAGACATCATCACGAACTAATCTTTCATTCATGATAACAGCATCTTCATAGTTATAACCATTCCATGTCATGAAGGCAACAACAACGTTACGTCCTAAAGCAAGCTCTCCATCTTCCATCGAAGGTCCATCAGCAATGATATCGCCTTTTTTCAAAGTTTCGCCTAAGGTAACGATTGGTTTTTGGTTAATGCATGTTCCTTGGTTACTTCTCATGAATTTTGCTAAATCATACGTGTCTAACTCTCCGGTTTCGCGTCTAACTTTGACTTTGTATCCGTCAACGTGTTCAACGATACCATCATAATCAGCAATGAGACAAGTCCCTGAGTCATGAGCGGTTTTATATTCAATACCAGTTCCAACAAAAGGAGCTTCAGGTTTTAATAACGGAATTGCTTGACGTTGCATGTTCGCACCCATCAAGGCACGGTTCGCATCGTCATGTTCTAAGAATGGAATACAAGCTGTTGAAATCGAAACGATTTGTTTTGGAGAAACGTCCATGTAATCGCATTTTGCGGCATCATAGATTTTCGTTTCGCCTTGGAAACGACCAATAACTCTTTCATCTTGGATCATCATATCATCGTTTAGTTTAACGTTGGCTTGAGCGATGACAAAGTTTTGTTCTTGGTCAGCACTTAAGTATTCAATTTGATCAGTGACGCGACGCGTTTCTCTGTCAATCTTTAAATAAGGTGTTTCCATAAAACCATATTTATTAACTTTAACATAACATGCTAAAGAGTTGATCAAACCAATGTTTTGACCTTCTGGGGTTTCAATTGGACAAATTCTTCCATAATGAGATTGATGAACGTCACGAACTTCAAAGCCAGCGCGGTCTCTGGTTAAACCACCAGGTCCGAGGGCTGAAATACGACGTTTATGTGTAATTTCATCTAAAGGATTCGTTTGTTGCATGAATTGAGATAATTGAGAACTACCAAAGAATTCTTTTAAGGAAGACGTTAAAGGTCTAATATTAATTAAATTTTGTGGTGTCATGTCTTTGGTATCTTTTGTTGACATACGGTCTTTAACGTTCTTTTCCATTTTAGCGAGGCCAATACGGAATTGATTTTTGAGTAATTCGCCAATCAAACGTAGACGACGGTTTCCCAAATGGTCGATGTCATCTAATGAGCCAATACGTTCAAACAAGTTTAAGTAATAGGAAATACTTGCGATAATATCGGATGTTTGAATATGAAGCGCTGTTTCAAAAGAATTGTTACCAATCATTTTAACGTATTTTTCATCACCGTTATTAATGATGGTTAATTCTAGTGATTCAACAAAACAATTCTTAACAATCTTTTCGATGAAATCTTCATTGATGTTCTCAGAAACGATTTCTCTTCTTGCTTCACGGTCTAAGTGAATTTGAAGTTCGTCTTCTAAGGCTTGATCAAAAACAACACGGCTCGTGATGTAAGAACGATTCTTATCAATTTTTTTAATCATTGACTCTGTCACTAAGTCACCTTTTGAGAAAATGACTTCGCCCGTTGTTTTGTCAATAATATCTTGAGCAAGATGGGTTTCAACGCCTTTTTCAAGTAGTTGTCTTAAACGAACAATGACGTCTAATTTTTGGTTAATTTTGAAACGTCCAACTTCCGCAAGATCATAACGTTTTTCGTCGAAAAGACGGCTAACAAAGAATGATCTAGCACCTTCAATTGTGGCAGTTTCACCTTGGCGGATTTTAGAGTAAACTTCTTTCATTGCTTCTTCGGAGTTTGCTGTTAAGTCTTTATCAAGGGTATTTTGTAATAACGCATTTTCACCAAAAAGATCAAAAATTTGTCTTGGAGTTGAAAATCCAAGGGATTTGATCATGGTTGTTAAATAGATTTTTTTAGAGCGGTCGATTTTTGCATATAACAAATCTTTCGAACCGATTTCATATTCTAACCAAGCACCACGCGTTGGAATAACTTGGCCTAAATATTTTCTTTGTAATGTTTTTTTGTCAACTTCTTCTGAGAAAAATACACCAGAAGAACGGACAATTTGTGAGACGATAACACGTTCAGAACCATTGATAATAAAAGTTCCTACTGGTGACATGACTGGAATGTCGCCCATAAAGATTTTTTGTTCTTTAATGTTGACTTCTCCCGTTTCTTTATCAACAGCGTCTTTGTTTAAAAGACGAACAGTGACTCTTAACGGACGAGAATAGGTGACATCCTTTTCCTTGCATTCTAATACAGAATACTTGGGTTCCCCGATTTCATAATCGCCAAAATAAACCTCGAGGTTTTCGGTGAAGTTGGTAATTGGAGAAATATCATGAAAAAGTTCTTTCAATCCTGTTTCGATGAACCACTCAAACGATGATGTTTGAACTTCGATGAGATCTGGCAATTCAACGTTTGACTTGACTCGTGAGTAATTTCTTCTTTCCCGTTTCTTTCCGTACTTAACCGTTTTAAAATCCACAAAATCACCTCAAAATGTAAAATATATGAAGCTGTAATAATCGAAATTTAACACAGAAACACAAAAATGCGCATTCTATCGCATTTAAATATGTTATCACAGTGTTGTCAAATAGTCAATTATTTTTGGCAAGATATCACAAGATATCCTGATTTTTTTGCAATGACCTCCACCGATGAATAAATTGTCGTTAATTCGTTCATCGCTGATAGCGCTCCTTGATTCTTGTTTATAACAAGGATTAACCGACCGTTTTCAGATAAAAATGCCTTCGATTGATGAAACCAATCATAGATCACTTTTTTACCTGCACGAATCGGTGGGTTGGTTATAATGGTATCAAATAGACCACTGACATTTTGAAAACCATCACTTTGAAAAACCGTTACTTCAGCTTTGCTTGTCTTGGCATTTTCTTGACTCAGTTTTACGGCACGGTCATTGATATCAACCATCGTTACCTTTGAACCGTATAACTTTTGAATCACGATTCCGATAGGACCATAGCCACAACCTAAATCCAATACAGTTTCAACTGAAGAAGTTTCGATGGCCTCAAGCAGTACTCTTGATCCAAAATCAAGACCTGACTTGGAAAAAACACCCTTGTCAGTCATCATGGTAAAAGGGTGGTTTTTTACGACAAAACGGACTGGATGCTTATCGCTTTCCAGCCGGTCATTATCTTTCGTATAATAATGTGACAAATCCTCACCCCCTAAAAACGCTAAAAACCTGAGACAGTCTCAGGTTTAGAGTTCAATAAGGGTCTTACTTAAGTTCGACAGTTGCGCCAGCGTCAGTAAGTTTTTTAGCGATTTCTTTAGCTTCGTCTTCTTTTACTTTTTCTTTGATTGCTTTTGGAGCAGCATCAACTAAGTTTTTAGCTTCGATTAAGCCAAGGCCAGTTAATTCACGAACAACTTTGATGACAGCAACTTTGCTTGCACCAACAGATGTAAGAATAACATTAACTTCTTTTGGTCCTTGTTCTTCTTCAACAACAGCTGCAGCAGCAACAGGTGCAGCAGAAGCAGCTGATGGGTCAACGCCGAATTCTTCTTTCATTGCGTCGATTAAAGCTTTGATTTCTAATATTGTCATTTCTTTTAAAGACTCAATAAAGTCTTGTGC
>CAYIYY010000042.1:0-8311 GCA_964367605.1 uncultured Candidatus Izemoplasmatales bacterium
TCAACTTTAGTAATTTTATCTTTGAAAGTTTTATTTAAATTCTTTCTTTCAATCTTCAAACCTCTTGTTCCAGCGACAATACGTTTATCTTGAAGATAAACTTCACCATCAGTAGGTTTATAGATTTTCATCATGGTTCTACCAGTTGTTGTTTTACCACAACCTGATTCACCAACTAAACTGAAGACTTCGCCCTTACGTACTTCAAAGGAGACTCCATCGACAGCTTTATTGTACATTTTATATTTCCCAGTACCCGTTTTGAAATGTTGTTTTAAGTCAACAACTTTTAAAATTACGTCATTTTTCATTGTTGAGCACCTCTTCTTTTCAATTCATCAGCCATTATACTCATTGCTTTAGCGCGTGTTGTAATAATATCTGGTAATTCTACTTTAGGCGCATCTGGATGTAGTAACCAAGTTGCTGCATAATGCGTATCCGATACTTTGAAAAATGGCGGATGTTCTTCAAAATCAATCTTAAGTGCATGAGGATTTCTCTGTGCAAATGCGTCGCCCTTAGGTGGATATAACATGTTTGGTGGCGTTCCACTAATCGTTAATAATTTTTCCTTACTGTTAACATCAGGCATTGAGGTCATCAAAGCCCATGTATAAGGGTGTTTTGGGTTATAGAATATTTCATCTACTGTTCCATACTCAACAATTTTCCCAGCATACATAACAGCAACTCTGTCTGCTACGTTTGCGACAACACCTAAGTTATGTGTAATGAAAAGTAATGTTAAGTTACGATTTTTCTTAATTCGTTTTAGAAGATCCAAGATTTGATCTTGAATAGTTACATCTAGTGCGGTTGTTGGTTCATCACAAATTAAAATATCTGGACGTGCCATTAACGCAATCGCAATTACAATACGTTGTCTCATCCCACCAGAAAATTGGAATGGATACATTTTAAATCTTTTTTCTGGTTCTGGAATTCCAACTTCTTCCATAATCTTATAAGCTTCTTCTCGACCTTCACGATTAGTAACTTTAATTAATCGTTTATAAGTTTCTTTAAGCTCAGCGCGTTCAACAATATATTGTTTGAATGTTTTAGCTGCTTTGTGCTTTTTAAATAATGCTTTTTTGTCTTTCTTAAAAGTTTCTTTATAGCCGTTATACTCAATATCGATAGTTTCTTGAGCTTTGTTCTTGGCCACTTTTAATTCAGCTTTTGCTATCTTTAGATTCGCTTTTAATTGTGCTAATGAAGATTGGTCATCGCTTTGTTTAACTTTTTCGATATCCTTATTGATATTAGCGACTTTGACTGTTTCTTCTAAAAACAAGGCTCTATATTTTTCATCTTTACGATAGCCATTTAAAACCATTGCTTCAACAATTTGCTTACCAACACGCATAATAGGATTTAAAGCTGAGGTTGGATCTTGGAAAATCATCCCAATTTTACGGCCTCTAATCTTGTGGTATTCATCTTCAGGAATAACCAGTAAGTTTTCACCTTCGTATATGATTTCTCCAGCATCAACAACAGCGTTACCTGCTAAAATACCCATAATGGAACGACAAGTTTGTGATTTACCACTACCAGATTCTCCAACAATCGCTAAAGTTTCACCCTCATATAAATTGAAAGATACATCTCTAACCGCACGGACAAATCCTTGGTTAGTTCTAAATGATACGCTTAAGTTTTTAACTTCAATTACTGGCTTGCTCATTCTTCTTGCCCCCTTAATGAAGGATTCATCGCATCTCTTAGTGCATTACCAAAGAGGTTAAAGGCAATCATGATGATAATGATAACAATCGCTGGAATCAAGACAAGGTAGAATCTACCTGGTGCGGTCATGTTTTGTTCACCATTGTATAAAATAATCCCCAGTGAATAACCACTTAATTTAAAGAGTCCAAAGTCCAAGACTGCCCCTTCACCTAAACCAAATCCTAGGAATGATAGTGATGCTTCCGTAATAATCATTGATGGCACAGATAAAATGACACTCGTAATAATATAACCGATACTATTTGGTAAAATATGTTTAAATATGAGTCGTGCATTGGATGCGCCTAATGTTCTTGAGGCAAGTACATACTCTCTGCCTCTGTATCGATAAAACTGAATACGGGTAATTCCTGCTACACTTATCCAGCCCGAATAGGTGAGATAGATGAGCAGTAACATAAACCCAGCTCCAAATTTCAAATATAAAATTGTTAATACCGTTAATCCAGGGAACGAACTTAAAATTTCAACAAAACGTTCCATGAAGAAGTCAATACGACCGCCAAAATAACCGGAAATTGATCCCCAAATTACCCCAACGAGAATGTTAATTACAGAGACAATAACCCCTAATATTAAAGAGGTTCTAAGTGCTAACCAAACACTGGCAAATAAATCTCGACCTTTACTATCAGTGCCAAAGATAAAGTATGGAAGTGAATCATAACCTGCACTTAATAAACCATTTTTAACAACTCTTAAGTTGTAGTATTCAACACCATCTGGTCCAGTTACTCTACCAGAAATGCTAAGTACTGAGATTAAAGGATAATCTTCACCAAACGTCCAACCTTTATCATGGTTATTAGGATCATTATAAACAATTGATTCCGCCATACCAGGGTTTTCTGCTAAAAGTATATCATAGTCAATACTAGCCAGAGTTGCTTCACGATTAGCGAAGATATCATTATATTTATAATAGGTAAATGAAGTGACTGTATATTCAGCATTAGCTCTTATCCAAGAACCGCCAAACGAATTCATCGAAACCGAATCCCATTGTGATAATTCATAACCAGAATATAAGATAGTATCCGGTGCGTTTATTATTTCAACAGAATTAAAGGAAATCCGTCCCGCTTCTTCTGGTGAAGAATAAACAAACATTAATTTACCATAAACTGTAGATGGTACAGATATTTCATGAACACCATTTTCAGTGACTTCACCTAAATAAGTATAATATTCAATGCTTTCAGGATCAAGGGTTGTTAAGCCTGTACCTTCTAATAAAGCCGCAATATTACTTGGTTTTAAATATAACTTCAATGTTGTATTTTCATCCATGGTGTTAATATCAATTTTGATTGAAGTAGTATCATAATAAAACGAATCAGTTCGTTCACCAATTATATGATTTTCACGTCCTCGAAGTACGATATCATTCGTTCCACCTCTATAAGCTGGTACTTTGTTACCACCAATAAGAACACGATTCACTAAAGTACCTGATTTAATAAACTCAGGTGAAAAAGTGTTATATTGATCATATTTAGGATAATAAAGACGATTTTCTTCAACATCACCTAAAGACGGATCAACTAATGTATATTTAGTTAAATCAGCTTCATATTCATTAACATCGATCGTTCCATCTAGGATTCCTAATTTTTCAATAAAAGGTACTCTAGGTGGTAAAAATTTCGTTTCAGGGATATTAATAGATGTGTGATCTTTAGGCGTTAGCATTGGGACAAGAATCGCTAACATAACAACCATTAAAACAATAGTGGTTGCGACAACGTTAACTTTATTCTTGGTGAAACGACTCATTGCGTCACTCAAGAAAGATCTAGGTTTACCTTCAAACTTAGTATCGAATATTTTATGATCGACATTGACAAATTCAAATTTGCTTTTATCTATATCTTTATGCATTTTTTGCCCCCATCTTGATACGTGGGTCCACTAAACCATATGAAATATCAATTAAAATACCTGTAAACAACCCAATAAATCCGAAAAAGGCTGTATCGTATAAAATGACATTATAATCTGGGGCTCCCCGTAAACTCGCATCAATAAATAATCTACCAGCACCAGGAATACCATAAACTTGTTCAGTAATACCTGCGCCTCCTAATAAACCAACGAAACTAAATATAAGTCCCGGTAATATTGGTGTTAAAGCGTTTCTTAAAGCATGTCTGAAAATAGCTTGTTTTCTTGTTAAACCCTTTGTCCTAGCTAATAAAACATAGTCTTGTGTTAATCCTTCACTTAATTCAGCTCTAACACGACGTGATAAACTTGCGACACCACCTAATGATAAACTGCTCACTGGGATAACATAACCCAATAATCGCATATCAAGTGGCATCTGTTCTGACGGCCATTGATATGGTAACCATTTCAAATCAGAACCAAACCATTTCATTAATAACATAATCACAACGAATGATGGCAGTGAGATAAATATCATAATAACAATTGAAACAAAGTTATCAAAGAACTTATCTTTTTTAATTGCTGCGACTGAACCTATTAATAATCCAAAAGGGATTTGAATTAGTAATACCAATAAGTTAACGCCGATTGTATACTTGAATGTCCTATTTAATACTGTCGTAACGGGCATATTAATTTGAATTCTTGTGGAAGTTCCCCAATCAAATTTAGTTACCACATTAGTTAGCCATTCTTTGTATTGTACCGCAATTGGAACACGTTCAAAGACCCAAAGAACTCTTTGAGGGCTGTTGTGATTTTGGTCGGTATAAATTGTATATAAATCTTCATTATCTTCAAATTCTTTTTGGATGACTTTAAGTTGTTCTCTAGTTAGTGATGGTGATGAACTAGTGGGTTTATAATCAATGTCAACAACTAATCTAGTCATATATCCATCGCTCCACTGTTTAACCAACCAGGATTTTTTATCATCATATTTTGTTGGTGGGTATTCAGGTTGGATTTTTAAAAATACGAATGTAATAGTCAAAATAGCCCACAAGACGATAAACACCCATATTAATCTTTTGAAAAAATATCTTACCATAAACTGCTCCTGTCTAAATCAAATATTGTGTTATCTATTATACCAAAAAACCATCTAATAAAAAACACTATTAATATAAAATTATCTTTTTTACAAAGGTTATAAGTAACAATAGACCACCCTTTTTATCGGATGGTCTAAGTTACATAAATTTAATATTTACAAATCAATTAGTAAATGTATATTGCAACTAAAGGATTTCCGTCTCCATCTGTAGGAATGACAACACCATAAGCTTCAACAACTTCAGATTGTCCAAGTTCTGTTAATAAGTCTTCTGAGTACATTACAAAATTACCAGATTTTTCAAATTCTCTTGGCCATCCATCTTCTTCATTGTGTGTCCATCCATTGCCTTCGAAAAGAGCTTTGACAGCAGCAAAATCAGGATATTCAGCTTCTGGTAATACAATCCAGAATCCAATTGTATCATCGATTAATTCGAAACCTTCACCTTCAAATTCAGGGTATAGGTATGGATCAACGAAGTCTTCAATTTCTACTACTACATCATCCCAAGTGTCATATACGCCTTCATCAAATATTGGAGGTACGTCATCACCGTTTACAATTGTAGCTTTACCATTTAATGCTGTAACGATTGCATCATATGAGAAAATCTTAGTGATATCTGGTGTTTCTGGATCATTATCATGGTCCCAAGTTACTGGAATTTCTGGTAATGAAGTATCAAAGCCCCAGTTAATAGTGAAGCCACCACGGTTATCAGATGAGAATACGTCTAAGAATGAACTTGCGTTTAATTCTGAACCTGAAATACCACCAATAGCGATATCAAAGTTACCAGCCATCATGTAATCATAATAGATTGCAGGGAATGGTGTATCAACAATATCGACAACAACTTTAACATAGTTAGTGTTATCAATTAACAATTCAAATTGTGACTTAACAAAGTCTGAACGAACCTTAGTTGCGTCACTTGCAGTTAATTGCATAAATCTTATAGAAAGTTTAATTTCAGTATATGCTTGAGGTGTACCTTTTGTGTAGTAACCATCAGCAATCGCTGCCGTAACAGCTTCTTTCATCTTAGATAATGCTAAACCTTTATTGTAACCCCAGTCTTCACCTAAGAAGTCTTCAAATACTTTTTGACCTTGAGGTGTTGAACGGTATGGAATACCACTTTCTGGATCTACATAGTATAGATCTGAGAAATAAGTTGTACCAATACCAGAAGATGATACCCAGTTTTCTTGTAAGTCTCTTCTATCTAAAATGTAGTATAGAGCTTGTCTAAATGGCGTGTAGCTTAAGATTGGTTCTGGTACATAGTTTGAACCAGGGAATTCAGCTTTTTGAGCTTCAACAGTTCCTAAACCGTTAATGTTCAATCTCCAAACTGTCGCATCTGGAGTTTGTAATAATCTTGGGTCAGAAATGAATTCACTGACACGTGCATTTGGAACGCCTGATGTTTCAAGTTTTCCATCTAGGAATGCTTGGAACGCAACTTCAGCACTTTCATAAATTAAGAAATCATATCCTGTCCACATACTTTCAGAAGCATGAGGATATTTTTCGTTCTTCACATATTGAACTTTCTTGTTAGGTTCATATGAAGTCATAATGTATTCACCACTTGTTGCGATGTTTAAATGGTCTTGTCCGTACTTTTTTGGATCTCTTTCATATAATTCTTGATGCATTGCTGGCCATCCGAGTAAGTAATAGGCATCGAATTGACCTTTTGCATCAATAGTTGTAAATTCTAAAGTATGATCATCAATGTTCTTGAGACCAACTTGTTCCCATAAAGCATCAAGTTCTGCTAGTTGTGCTGTAGTTGGTGTAGCGCCACCACCATAAATTTCATTAGCTCTCTTAGCATATGCATCAGCACCGGCGATTTCTTTAACGAAGTCTCCACCACCTGAAATAGCTCTAAATAAGTTTTGAGTCAATGCTTCTTTGTATGTCCAGATGTAGTCATTAGCATCTAAAACAAGATCAAAACCAGTTGTGTTAATACCAGGAGCAAATGCCCATTTTAAATCATCTCTTAATGTAACTCTCCAAGTTTTAGATGATACTTTTCCGTTAATTTCTTTAACAGAATCTCCAACTGGAACTGGATCGCTAGCAGCTAAATCTGGAGCAAATTCCCAGCCATTGTTGGCATCATTTAATACTTGACGATAGAATCCACCCGTTAATAAACTTAAGTAATCATTTGAAATTGAGTCATCATATGTCCAGAAGTTTAGTGTGCTAAATGTGTCTGTATTCCAGGTACGGTAAGTATATTTATCGGCTTGACCAGGTTGACCTTCAACGCTTAATACTTTAGAGTCATCTTTTGTAAGAGTCGCTGTTCTAAAGCCCCAACCATAAGATGGAATATAAGTTTCTACAGGAAGTGTAACACGTGAATCTACTAAGCTGAATGAGTTAGCAACATAGAATGGAATACCACCAATCATGTTTTCTAATAAATATCTTTCAGCTGCAGCAAAGAATGTGTGTTTAGTATCTGCAGTTTCAAACTTAAGGTTTAATACGCCTTCGTATAGAGCTTCAATGTCTGAAACAACTAAAACGTTAGAAATGCCAAATCCTTTTTCACCGTCAGAATCTTCTACCTCATAAGTAATTTGATATTTACCAACTTTTGAGGTGTCTACAGAACCAATAACAACGATATCATTAGTTAAATCGCCGTCTTCATCATCCACAGCAGTAATACCTTCTAGTGGGTCAAACTCATCATTCAAGGCAAGTACATGACTTGTTACACCATTAATTTCTGGTACTGAGTTTGGTGTGTATACGGTAATTGTACGTGTGACTTTGGTTTCAACACCTGCACTGTTAGTTACTGTATATGTAATTGTATATGTACCATTTTTATTGACGTCTACTTCGCCCGTTACAATGATACTTGCTGTTAGGTCGCCGTCTTTATCGTCTGAGGCTAGTACGCCTGCAAGCGGATCGAAAGCAGTCCCCTTAACGTGTGCTTCAACATTTGGCACATTGGAAATAACTGGCGCTTTTGCTTTTTCTTTACAAGCAGCAAGGCCAAATGCTGTAGCCAAAACAGTTAACACTAATAAAAATTTCTTCATTATTTTCTCTCTCCTTTTTTTATAGTGTGTTATTTACAAAGTTAATTGATGTATGGTATCACATCTTTTAACTATTGTTACCTACCTTTTTCCTATTTTCTAGGAACTTTTTGCGTTGTTTATTTATTGGTAATATGAACGCAACAAATAAAATTGAAGTTAATAATAAACCGATATCAATAAACGCTCTGTTCTGATAAAACAGTAACACAACAGTTGGCAAAATACACAGTACGATTAGTAGAATCATTTTAGTCAAAGATCCGTAATGTGCCCAAAATTGTTTAAAAGTATCCATCTAATTAATCCCCTCCTTTTTATTATTACAAGTAATTTACCACAAACAATTATATTTTTCAACACTTTTTTTCTTAAAACACCTACAGAACCGAAAAAGTAAGCGTTTTTACTTGGATTTAATCATATAATTAATGAAAGTGGTAGTAATTCAATAAATAAG
>CAYIYY010000043.1:0-8287 GCA_964367605.1 uncultured Candidatus Izemoplasmatales bacterium
ATATTTATCATCCTTATTTCAGCCACATTAGGTTTGATTCTATACGGCATATTGTAGAGGTCAATGATGAAAAAAATAATGCTCTTTATAACGCTCGTACTATTTACATTTTTAGTCGGGTGTCAAAAAATAACGAAAATATCACTTGAGACGATGGATGCCACGACCTATGTCGAAATTGATTCCGATGATTTAGTTGAAAAGTTGAATGCAAAAGCTGATTTCATGCTTTATATCAGTAGCGTAACTTGTACTTCATGCGCTGAATTTAAACCGATTTTAGAGTCTATCATCCAAAATAAAGATGTCAAAGTTTATAAAATTGAAGCAGGCGAGTTATTTAAACCGAATAATGATTATCTCCCTTACCAATTCACACCAACCATTGTCATTATTAGTGATGGTGCTGAGTTAATCAAAATTGATGGCGTGGAAGATTCAAAAATCTTTAAAGATTACGACAGTTTCATCAAATTCTACAATAAGTACATCGAATAGCATTAAAAAACATGAACAATTCCGTTCATGTTTTTTAATGCTATTTTTTTAGTTTTAAAGCAATTCTTTGGGCAACGTATTCTGGCACAAAAGGTGTAACATCGCCACCAAAGAACGCTAACTCACGCACCGATGAACTTGATAGAAACGAAAATTGTCCTTCAGTCATTAAGAAGACGGTATCGATTTCATGATCAATCTTTCGGTTGAAGTTTGTCATTTGAAATTCGTAATCATAATCAGTGACGGCTCTCAGTCCTCTTAAGATATGGGTTGCCCCTAATATCTTACAATGTTCAACCGTTAATTTCTGCGAAATGACGACTTCAACATTGGGTATGTCTTTTAACACTTCTTTTACGATTTCATAACGTTCTTGATCGGAAAACATTGTTTTTTTACTGGGGTTGACCGATACAGCGACATAGAGTTTATCAAATAGATGCGCTCCACGACTCACGATATCTAAATGACCAAAGGTGATTGGATCAAAACTACCTGGATAGTAACCTATTTTCATACTGTTTCCTCCCATAAGTAAAACGTAAATTTCGTGATACCTTCAATGGATTCTCGTTGTTTCTTTAAACTACCATAAGCATCGGGTAAGATGGTGGCTTTATCGTTTTCGCATAAAACAACGCCTTCTTTAGAAAGTAATTTTCTTGAAGCTATCATTTCAAGAATGTCGTTGTTATAGGTTTTGGCGTAAGGGGGATCAAGGATAATCAAATCAAAAGGTTCTCCTTGATACGTTCTCATAAATTGCAGGGCTTCGCTATTGACAACCGATGCATGATTTTTATCAATTTTTAAGGATTTCAAGTTTTCGTGAATGGTTTGAATTGCTTTTCCTTGAAAATCAACAAATACACAAAAATCCATTCCTCGAGACAAAGCTTCAATCCCTAAAGCGCCTGATCCAGCAAATAAATCAAGCGTACGGCCGCCATCAAAGTATTGTCCTAAGATATTGAATATCTTCTCTTTATTTTTATCAGTCGTCGGTCTTGTGAGTTCACCCGGAACTTCTTTAATAATCCGTCCACGGTAGGTGCCTGTGATAACACGCATAAGAATTAACGGTCAAACGTAATCTGTTCGACGGTAATTTTATCTAAGCGTTTGACCATTTCTGTGACTAATTTAACAGCGTTCGAATAATCGTCTTCATGAATAATCGACGTATGTGAATGTAAATAACGGCAAGGTAAACAAACTGCTATAGAAGGCGCTCCGCATTTGGTCAAATGGATTTTTCCTGCATCCGTGCCACCTTGACGTAAATAACTTAATTGATAAGGAATCTTCAATTCTTCGCAAATCGAGACAGCGAATTCTCTTAATCCAACATGTCCAACCATGGAAGAATCATAAATCATTAAACAAGGACCTTTTCCAAGTTCTGTTTCTTTCGTTCCACCAGGATAATCATGGGCAATTGTCACGTCTAAAGCAATACCAATATCAGGACTGACTTGATAAGCCGCCGTGCCAGCACCTCTTAATCCCACTTCTTCTTGAACCGTGCCAACGCCATAATAAACATTGTCATGTTTTTCAGATTGAATGTTTTTCAATACTTCAATCGCTAAAGCAATGCCAATGCGGTTATCAAATGCTTTTGCGAGTAAGAATTTCGGATTGTTTAAAGGAATGGATTCAATGAAAGGTGTAATCATATCACCAATTTGAATCCCGAGCGCTAACGCTTCTTCTTTGGAGGTGACGCCTAAATCCAAGTACATGTCTTTGGTATCAACGACATTTTTACGTTCTTCAGCGGATAAAATGTGCGGTGGTTTAGATCCAACTACGCCTCTAATTTCCTTGCCTGCTTTGGTTGTAATCACGAATTGTTGACTCAAAACGACATGACCCCACCATCCGCCTGCTGGTATAAATTTCACATAACCGTCTTTGGTAATTTCAGATAAAATAAAACCGATTTCATCCATATGACCCGCAACCATAATTTTAGGTCCGTTCAGATTACCGACTTTTTTTGCGATGATTGATCCAATGTTATCAAAACTAATTTCATCAGCCAATCCCTTTACTGCTTTTTCAAAATACTTGCGAACTTGTTTTTCGTTCGCTGGAATTCCGTTTAACATCGTTAAGTCGTACAATAATGGATTCATATTCTTCCTCGTCTTTCAATAATGATTTCAATAAATTATAACATATTTAATAGATGACTTCAACGAACAAAATAAAAGTACACCAACAATTGGAAATCACTCGGGCGGACAAACATCTTACGCCAAGGGTGGAGTTTCTTGCATCTACCATTAGGAGTCCTATCAAATAGGCATTCAACACAAGTAGAGCCTTAACTCCAAAATTAATTCAGTGCTTCGCGGATGAGTGATTTCAAATTATTGATGTACTATACTGTTATTATAAATAATAACTTTGTGAATGTCAACGGCTCTGCCTAAGATAAACAATAAGAAAAAAAGACCGACAAAAGTTGTCGGTCTGATGTAAATAAATGAATTTATCTTGGGTTCTTAATGTTTGCGTGAGCAGCAGCTAAACGTGCTATTGGAACACGGAAAGGTGAACAAGAAACATAAGTTAAACCAATGCTATGGCAGAATTCAACCGAAACTGGGTCGCCACCATGTTCTCCACAAATACCAAGTTTGATATCTGGACGAGCAGTTTTACCAAGTTCAGAAGCCATTTTCATGAGCTTGCCAACACCTTTTGTGTCAACGTGAGCGAATGGATCACTTTCAAAAATCTTCTTACCATAGTAATCGCCTAAGAATTTACCAGCGTCATCACGGCTGAATCCAAAGGTCATTTGGGTTAAGTCGTTCGTACCAAAGCTAAAGAATTCAGCTTCTTTGGCAATTTCATCAGCAAGTAAAGCAGCTCTTGGGATTTCAATCATTGTACCAACGCTATATTCTAACTTCACGCCAGCTTTTTTAATGATTTCATCGGCTGTTTTAACAACGATGTCTTTCACATATTTTAATTCTTTAATGTCGCCAACAAGGGGAATCATGATTTCAGGAACGACTTTACCACCACGTTTGTTCACATCAATGGCTGCTTCGATAACAGCAGTTGTTTGCATAACAGCGATTTCTGGGTATGTAATGGTTAAACGAACACCACGGTGACCTAACATTGGGTTTGTTTCATGTAAGTCAACAACGGTTGCTTTTAATGAAGCATAAGTAATGCCCATTTCTTTTGCTAAAACTTCGATATCTTCATCTTCTGTTGGTAAGAATTCATGAAGTGGTGGGTCTAAGTAACGGATGGTTACTGGGAATCCATGCATTTCTTCATAAAGACCGATGAAGTCTTTTCTTTGCATTGGTAATAATTTAGCTAAAGCAGCTTGTCTTTCTTCTAAAGTCTTAGAAACAATCATTTCACGCATTGCAGGAATACGGTCTGCATCAAAGAACATATGTTCTGTTCTGCAAAGACCAATTCCTTCAGCACCAAAGTTGTAAGCAACTTTAGCATCTCTTGGCGTATCAGCGTTGGTTCTAACTTTTAAACTTCTGAATTCATCAGCCCAAGCCATTAATTCAGCGAAATCACCAGAAACAGTTGCATCAACGGTTTTAATCTTTTCACCGTAAATTTTACCTGTTGATCCGTCTAATGAAATCCAGTCGCCTTCGTTGTAACGTTTTCCGCCAACTTCGAAGTATTTTCCTGCTTCATTAACTATAACTTCGCCAGCACCTGCGACGCAGCAAGTACCCATGCCTCTAGCTACAACCGCCGCATGAGAAGTCATACCGCCTCTAGACGTTAGAACTCCTTTCGCAACGACCATGCCTTCGATATCTTCTGGGCTGGTTTCTTGACGAACAAGAATGACTGGTAATTTATCTTTTTTAACCATTTCAGCAGCACGTTCAGCAGTGAAGACAGCTCTACCTGTTGCAGCACCGGGTGAAGCGTTTAATCCTGTAGAAATGACTTTTGCATTTTTTAATGACTCTGCTTCAAATTGTGGATGAAGTAAAGCGTCTAATTGTGAAGGTTCAACTTTTAGAATCGCTTCTTTTTTCGTTAATAAGCCTTCTTTAACTAAATCAATCGCAACTTTTAAAGCAGCTTGTGCTGTTCTTTTTCCATTACGAGTTTGTAACATATAAAGTTTTCCACGTTCGATGGTGAACTCCATATCTTGCATATCACGGTAATGTTGTTCTAATTTCTTAGAAATAGCAAAGAATTCATCATAAAGTGCTGGATTATCATCTTTTAGTTCAGAAATTGGTTTTGGTGTTCTGATACCAGCAACAACGTCTTCACCTTGTGCATTGAATAAATATTCTCCATAAAGAACATTTTCTCCAGTTGCTGGATTACGGCTGAATGCAACACCGGTACCTGAATCTTCACCCATGTTACCAAACACCATTGATTGAACGTTAACGGCAGTACCCCATTCGTAAGGAATGTTGTTTAAACGACGGTAAGTGTTCGCACGTGGGTTGTCCCATGAACGGAAAACAGCTTGAATCGCTTCAATTAATTGTACTTTAGGATCTTGTGGGAAAGGTTCTCCTTTTAATTCTAAGTATTTTTTCTTGAAGAGTTCAACGATTTCTTTTAAATCTTTAGCATCGAGTTCAGTGTCGTTATGAACACCTTTTTCATGTTTTCTTTGATCGAAGATGTGTTCGAAATTTGCTTTTTCAATTTCCATAACAACATCAGCGAACATTTGAATGAAACGACGGTAAGAGTCGTAAGCAAATCTTGGGTTGTTCGTTAATTTTGCTAAACCTTCAACGGCAACATCATTTAAACCTAAGTTTAAAATCGTGTCCATCATACCAGGCATGGAGGCTCTTGCGCCTGAACGAACTGATACTAAGAATGGGTTAGCTGGGTCACCGAAAACTTTTCCGGCAATTTTTTCGGTTTTGTGTAATGCTTCAAAAATTTCATTGACGATTTCAGGAACAATCGTCTTTCCGTCTTGATAGTAACGCGTGCAAGCTTCGGTTGTAACTGTGAATCCTTGAGGAACAGGCATGCCAAGATTGGTCATTTCCGCAAGGTTTGCACCTTTACCGCCGAGAAGGTTTTTCATTTCTGCTTTACCTTCTTTAAACAGGTATACGTATTTTGTCATAATGTGATCCTTTCTTAAATTTTATTGGTTTAAAATCCCATCCTTGATTATATCATTCTTATGACTAAAAGACAAACAATTTGGATGTATTTTTTGATATTTTAAGGCTTTTTTACGCAATCATTTTCATGAAAAGGCTTTCGCTCTTTTTCGTCATCCAGATATAAAACGCTGTGGCGATCAATCCGTTAAAAAGCGTGAGTGATAACATCACAACACTCATCGAAGCTTCCTTAGAAATCCAGTAATAAAGGCCACCATTCATCGCTAAAAATCCAAAAGCACCAAAGACAGCGATTAAAGCTGGTAAACTTTGTTTAACGACTTCAATTTCATTGATGAAATCGAATTTTGGCATGTATAAATTGAGGATACTACCAAAACTAGAAATCAGAGCTGAAAAACTCGCTGCGAGTAATATCATTAAAATAACATGAATAAACGATATCTCAAAGGCAATCGCTAAAAGAATAATCGAGAAAATCGCGGCTGGTAATCCAAGGATAATGTTAAATATGAGTTTAACCTTCATAATGGTATTTGGATGAATCGGTAATGATTTCAAGAAAGGAAATTTTTTCCCTTCGATGGAGAGGGATACGGCGGAGGTATAAATCATCCCTAAACAGAATCCGATAATCACCAGTAACATCGGTTCTAACGGTAGATTCATACCCATTTCAGAGCCGATAAAATCCAATACTTTATTTTTGAAAATGAGACTGGCTACCGCAATTAAAATCATGAAAATTGTTCCAAACAACGTGTTAAAAACATACATTGTCATGCCGAAATAGTTTCTTGCTTCTTTCACTAACAATGACTTGAATATACTTCTTGATTGGCTCACTGCTTTTACGTGATTAGTGCCAATATTGACTGCGTGTTTTGAGTTAATTTTCATCGATGCTTTAGAGATAGCGAAGATAAATAATCCAAATAATCCCGCATGTGTTACTAGTAGTAAAACAAAACTGAGAAAATTTTGTTCATGAACAGCTTCGACGAACCATTGCATCGGAATATAAATATCGCCTAAAGACCTGATAAAATCTTGTTGCCCGGCCAGAGGATTTTCCCCTGCGAAATTCATGGTGAAGGATAAAACCATGATTCCTAGAAAGACAACGAATAACAAAATGAGCTTAATTAAATTGGATTTCTTCAACCGAACAGTGATTCTCGCAATCCCCATGCTAATCAGTGATGCTATAATGATTAAAGGCAACGGCGCGAGCAAATAACCTAAAACCAAATAGATAATCGTCAATACGCCAACAGGCGTAAAATAGATATAACTAAACACAATCGGTAAAGCGAAGACAAACATCATTAAATACATGTTAATCATCATCACACTGGCTTTAGCAGCGATAATCGATGCCGGCTTCATCGGTAATGGCGCTAACATTTCATAATCTTTGAAATGAAATAAATAGCCATCAACTCTGAGCAAACTGATCATAATCGCAAATCCAGCCGCGTAAGAAAATAAAAACATTAAAAGTAACTCAGTCAGTCCAGCTGCTTGAAGACCTAACCCTAACTGATAAAACATCCAACCGAACGTTCCTAAAAAGACACCCACCGCGTAAATAATCGCAAAGACAATCATCACCATTTTGCCTTTTGATTTCGAGGCACTTGATCCAAGCATTTTCCTCAATGAAAAATTGTCTTTGAGGAAAACTCCCATCAAAGTCAAATAGTTCTTCATGATGCAATCAACTCTAAGAACAAGCTTTCTAGTGATTGGTCTTTTGTAACAGTGGTTGTATCACCTTCAGCGACGATTTTTCCTTTACGGATGATCGCCACTTTATTACATAACTTTTCAACCACTTCTAACACATGAGTTGAAAAGAAGATTGCAGAGCCTTCATCGCATAATTCTCTGAAGACTTCTTTAAGTAGATAACTCGCCTTAGGATCTAATCCTACAAACGGTTCATCAAGTAATAATACTTTCGGACGATGAATTAAAGCGCCGATAATCACTATTTTTTGTTTCATACCATGCGAATAAGAACCGATAGGATTGTTAAGGACATTCTCCATTTCAAACATCTTCGCATACTTTTCAATCGTTGCTTTTCTTGTTTCACCGTCAATTTCATAAACATCGGCGATAAAATCTAGATATTGCATCCCTTTTAAGGTTTCATAGACATCGGGATTATCAGGAATATACGCCATCATTTTTTTTGCCGCAATGTGCTCGGTTTTTATATCATGCCCACCAACTAAAATCTTTCCCTTTTCAAAATCTAAAATTCCAGCAATAGAACGTAAAAGCGTGGTCTTTCCAGCACCATTATGACCAATAAAACCATAAATGTCGCCTTTTTCAATCGTTAGTGTAATGTCATCACAAGCATTGGTTTTTCCATCATAACTTTTAAAGAAATTTTTGATCTCAATCATATTAATTCCTCCTATATCGATTATATTATAATATAATGCATTAAAATAATCAAAATAATTCGAAAAAATATCGATAATTATAATAATTTAACGGTAATTAAAGATTTGAATCGAAAATAGTTGCATTTATCAGCCCTGTTCGATATAATAAATACCGCACATGCTCCTATAGTTTAGTGGCAAAACGCAGCAATGGTAATGCTGAAATTCAAGTTCGATTCTTGGTAGGAGCACCAC
>CAYIYY010000044.1:0-4479 GCA_964367605.1 uncultured Candidatus Izemoplasmatales bacterium
TAATTTAAAAATAATTGCAAAACCAACCATCAATAATGCTATTGCTAAAAATACAATTTGGATCAAATTATTGACGCGTTGATTATTTTTTAAATCAATGGACTCTAAATATTTATAATTACTTGGTGATATATTAGTATTATTTACATAGTGATTTTTCATGAGTTCCCCTTATGTGTGTTTTTTATATTAAGCTTTAATTGCCCATCTGAGTTTCGCTGATCTTGAACGGCTGTTAGCGTTTTGTTCTTCAAAACTTGGTCGAATAAATTCAGGAGCGATACTTGAATACTCACCTAATCGATAGAAATATTGGAAAGATTTTTTTACGAGTCTATCTTCTCCAGAATGAAATGATAAAATCGCAACCCGTCCGCCTTTGGATAAAACTTTTGGTAGTTTATCTAGAAATTCAAATAAAACATCATATTCACGGTTGACATCGATTCTTAAAGCTTGGAAAGACCGTTGACATGCCTTTTTAATTTCTTCTTCTTTATCTCTGATGGGTAACGTTTTTAATGCGTCGGCTATGACTTTTTGAAGTTGCTTGGTTGTTTCAATTTTTTGTCCCTTTCTTAACTCTTGGACAATTCCACGAGCGATGATATCTGCATGTGGTTCATCAGCGTTTTCAGAAAGCATTCCAACAAATTTCGTCTTCTTTCATTGACCGCAATCTTTGTGCAGCTGTTAATCCCACCAATGGATTCATTCGCAAATCTAACGGTCCATCTTGTTTGAATGAAAACCCTCGTTCAGGATTATCAATTTGCATGGATGAAACACCTAAATCCGCTAAGACAAAATCGAATTTTTCATCATCTTTAAGGATTTGGTCAATTTTGGAGAAATTGATATTTTGAACCGATAATATATCTGGACCATATCCCATTTTTTCTAATCTTTCTTTTGTTTTAGGTAGTTCTATCGGATCGGCATCAATACAATATAAATGGCCATTATTCTCAAGACGACTTAACATCACCATTGAATGGCCCCCGTAGCCCAATGTTGCATCTAATCCGATTTCACCAGGTTTAATCATTAAGACATCCATAATTTCATTCACACAAATCGGGCGATGCATTCCTGCAGGAGTATTGCCCTTTTGAATAACTTTAGAGAGTGTTTCTTCATATTTTTCAGGTTGAAGTTCTTTATATTTCTCTTGAAAAGATTTTGGGTGTGTACCGCTATATCTTACTCTTCTCTTATGTTTTTGTTCGGTTTGATCCATTATAATCACCTAGATTATGACATTATTATGCATTTAATTAAAATATAAATTAATAATATGGAAATAAAAAAGTGGTGGAGATGACCGGATTCGAACCGGCGACCTCTTACATGCGAAGCAAGCGCTCTCCCAGCTGAGCCACACCCCCACAACCATTACCATTGTACTTAATCAACTGCTAAACTTCAAGATAATTCAGAAATATCCAAATTATTTTTATCATAAGCCGTAAAAATAATTCAAGTTACACAAAAAATATGATATTCTATTGTATAATAGAATTATAAATAATATTCCTTCTCCTTATTTAACCAAATTTTATAAGACATCAAGTGTTGCTAAATTTTTATATACTGCACACGTTTGCTAATAAATTGAGGTGAATCAATGAGTAAGAACAACCAAAAAAATAATAATGCTAATCTACTGGACACAAACCGCAATATTAACCCTTTAAAAGACTCGTTAAGAATTGCGATTTGGTACAGTATTTTTGGTTTGTTATGGATCACATTAACCGACTTTTTGTTAAACTGGCTAGTTCCAGAACATGAACTCCATGCTAAAATTGCAACCGCTAAAGGTTGGTTATTCGTTATTTTAACTGTTGTTTTTATTTTTCTAACTGTTAGACGAAGAATTGAAATAATCAAAGAATTCGTCGATAAAATGATTTTAACTAAAAAAGTATTATCTTCTACAGAAGAAGAATTACTCATTCAAAAAGCAATTACCGAAGAAATAATTGGCAAAGCCCCGGTTATGATTGTTATATGGGATCAAAATGGTGCATTAAAATCGGTTAACCCTTATGCCTTTGAAGTATTAGGGTATAAAGATGATTTACAGTTTTTTTCTAACTGGCAAGATTTCATTACAACCAGTGAAAATATCGCTAATTTATCTCAAGTGTTCAAAAGACTTCAAGTTGAAAGCAGACTTATCAACTATGAAACTGAACTATTTACCAAATCCGGAAGTAAAGTCTATGTTATTTGGAATAGTGGTATTTTAGAGAAAAAAGAGTCTGATAATACGGAATATGTATCTTTCGGTGTCGACATTACTGAAAGAAGAAATGCAGAAAACACTTTAAAAGGAATTGCGTATACCGATACTTTAACCGGTCTACCAAACCGTGTAGCTTTAGAAGACGAGGTGAAACGTCGTCTTGCAAAAGTTGAATCTAAATTCGCGTTACTTTACCTTGATGTCGATAATTTTAAATATGTTAACGATTCATTGGGACATCATGTCGGCGATGAATTATTAAAATATCTCGCAAGCTGTATTTCAAAAGTCATTAAATCAAAAGATTATGTCGCAAGACTTGGTGGTGACGAATATGCGATTATCATCGGTAATTATACTAAGAAGGATCAAGTATTCGATTTAGTCGACAAACTAAAACAAGAAACAGGAAAAACTTGGTATATCTATAATCATTCATTCTATATCTCACTAAGTATCGGCGTTGCGTTGTATCCCGAAAACGGAACTGAAGTCAATATTCTTTCAAAGAATGCTGATATCGCCATGTATAGTTCAAAGAGCGAAGGCAAAGATAGAATCATGTTTTTTGAAGAAGCTATTGAACAAAATAATTTATATCATATTGAGATGGCGAAGAAACTTCAAAATGCGATCGAATCTTCTGAGTTTGAATTATATTATCAGCCCATATTCACTTTGGCTGATAACACAATTCACGGATTTGAAGCGTTATTAAGGTGGAACGAAGTATCTAGGGGATTTATCTCACCGGCTGAATTTATTCCGTTAGCTGAAGATACAGGACAGATTTATGCTATTGAACGTTGGGTATTCCAATCGGCTTTATCACAAAAGAAGGCGTGGAATGCCAGTGGCTTTAATGACATCACATTATCGATTAATCTCTCGAGCAAAACACTCATAAGTGATGTTAGTTTTGCAATAATCGAGTCTTACCTAAAAGAATTTAATGACGATTTATCGACCGTCATCATTGAAATTACAGAAACTGCTTTGATTACGGATATGCATAAGGTTATTATGCGTGTAGAAAAATTAAAAGAACTGGGCGTTAAAATCGCGCTTGATGACTTTGGTACTGGTTATTCATCATTAACTCATATAAAAGTTTTACCGATTGATATCGTCAAATTAGACCGCAGTTTTATTAGCCAAGTTGAAAATAAAGGTAAGGATGAATTGATTGTCAGTTCCGTCATAGAACTCGTTAAAAAGTTAGATCATCAATTAGTAGCTGAAGGAATCGAAACACAAGATCAATTCGATTATTTGGTTAACAACAAAGTTGAATTAGGTCAAGGCTATTTGATGAGCAAGCCCATTCCTATTCAGTCAGTCAATCTCTTACTAGAGAAAACCAAACAACAACCCAACGAAAAAAGGGACGATTAAATTCGTCCCTTTTATTTCGACTTATTTTATAATCCACACTTTAGTTGAATATTGCAGTTGGAGCAAGTATGACAACCACCAATATCTTCTACCGTTCCTTCTAAACAAATTGGACAAATATCGCCAATTTCAATACCGATATTTTTACCAGCTTTACTTCTTAAATGGATTTGAGAATCTGATTCTTTAGGCGTCTTAACTTCTTCAACGTGAACACCCATATCGCTCATGTCTAATTGTACAGGCGATGCATCGTCTTTCTTCAAAGTGAGTACTTGCGTATCACGACTGCCATCTACGTAGACTGTACCGCCTTTAGCACCGTGTTTGTAGAGGTATTGATAGAGTTCTTCAACTTGTTCAACGCTATAACCCTTAGGCGCGTTAACAGTTTTAGAAATGGATGAATCAACCCAACGTTGAATGATGCATTGTACGTTAGCGTGCTCTTCAGCCGTTAATTCCATAGCTGAAACAAAGATATCAGGGAGTGGTTTTCCTCTAAATTCTGGATGAAGGTTCAAATAATGTTCAACAATAGGTGCATCTACCTCCATGTATTTTCCTAAGCGTCCACTTCGGAAATACTTGAATGCAAAGTAAGGCTCTAATCCAGTGGATACGCCTACCATCGTTCCAGTCGATCCTGTTGGAGCAATCGTTAAGAGATGAGAGTTACGAATACCGTATTGTAATACGCCTTCACGAATTTCTTTTGGCATTTTCTTCATAAATCCAGATTCAATGAATTTTTGACGTGATCCGTATTGTTCTAAGAAGGGGAAACTACCCTTTTCTTTTGCCAAGTCAATCGAAGTTTGATAAGCATTAAC
>CAYIYY010000044.1:4579-8037 GCA_964367605.1 uncultured Candidatus Izemoplasmatales bacterium
TTTCCATTCTCTTACATCACCAACATCATGCCACTTCTCATCATAGGCGGCTTTTTCGCCTTGAGAATAATTATCGATATCTGGATAACGAAGATCATACATTGTGTCTTTATCGACGGCTTCCATGAATTCTTTTGTGATGGCAACTGAAATGTTCGCACCATTAAAGTATTCAGAATTCTTAACTTCATAACGGCCGCCATTCATTAATAATTCTTTGACTTTATCAAAAACAGAAGGTTTTAACGTTCCTGGGTTTTTAAGTTCCGTTTCTTTAAGGGTTTCATACATTTCAACTTCATCATTCGTTAATGGAATGAATTTGAGTTTTTCTTTGGCTTCTCTTACGATATCTTCATCTTGAATGGTATTGATTAAGAATTGCAAAATTTTAGGATTTTGCATCTTTGAAATGATAAATTCGATAATATCTGGATGCCATGAAGCCATCATAATCATTTGCGCTCCACGACGTGATCCACCTTGTTCAACTAAATTCGTTAGTTGTGATAAATCCTGAAGCCAGCTGACCGCGCCAGAAGACTTACCGTTAACACCTTTTGCAAGCGAGTTCTTCGGACGAAGTGTTGAACCATTGGTTCCAACGCCGCCGCCACGCGACATGATTTCCATGACTTGTTGGCGGTGTTCGCTAATGCCAACGCGTGAATCCTTAATAAAAGGCATAACAAAACAATTAAAATAAGTTACAGCACTTTGTGAACCTGCACCGAATAATACACGACCTGCAGGAACCAAATTTTGTTCAGCGACTTCACGGTAAAACTCTTTAAAATGCTCTACAGTTTCACCGGAACCAAGGTTACTAGCAACACGCATTGCGATTTGTTCATAAAAAATCTCCATCGGTTTATCAATAGAATTCTTAACACGAACGATTTCTCCGCTATCAAGCAAGTCATTTGCAATGCCTAAATATTCTTCTTCTAAGCGAATATAAACTTTCTCATCAACGATTCTAGTGATATACCCAATTCCTCTTGATGGAAATTTTGGATCATCTTTCACAACACAAATAACCAAATTACCAACGCCCAAAGTCGCATGATTGATATCCTTTTGGGTATATCTATCAAGCATGACAAGTCGAGAAACACCATCAAAAGTTTTTTTCATGGTGTCATCAATTAAGAAAAGATGGGGAAAATTTTTAGCGATATCCTGATTTAGTTTTTCAATAAGCGATATTTCGTACTTATGCATATTTATTCTCTCTTTTCTTTGATTAAATTTTTTGGGATAGTTACATTATACTACAAGTCTTTCATACAAGAAGTATGAAAGCTATTTTCATAAAAAAATATTATGACTGTAAATATAGATGACTATTTTTAATATGTTATTTTAAATTATAACAACGATTGATATCTTTGACAACCAAATAACTCATCATTTTTATTGATGAAAACTTTCATAAAAAAACCGGACATTATTGTGTCCGGTTAATTTTGATATTTAACTGTTTTTATAGCTTGGGTTTTTCAATTCTACCATCTGAATATTGTGCAAATCTTCCGATTGACGCTTCATTCGTTGGATCGTATGTTTCCCATGGCCAACCACCAAATTGAGTCTCTTGATAATCTTGATAGGCTTTCACGACTTCGTCTTTCGTTGTCATAACAAATGGTCCGTATTGAAAAACGGGTTCATTTATTGGCTCAGCCTCAAGCAGTAACAAATAACTTGGTTTCGAACCATTTTGAATGACGATATCTTCTTCACCGACAAGTTTAAGACGATGACTTGCTTGAACCTCTGTTCCATCAATAATTATTTTATCTTCACCTTGATAAAAATACAGATTACGATTAATTGTTTTACTACTTTTTGGAATGATATAATTCGCATTCGATTCCATTTTGATTAATTGAATATTCACATGATTATCAGGATTTGAAGCCCATGAAGCAAGATTTGGTTTTTCAGCTTTTTTGCCCATCAATTCACCGGCGATAACTCTGATTTCAGTCCCATTCCCTTGACTATCCTTGCTTTTGACAACTGGAACCAACTCATTCCATAACATTTTGTAATCAGGTTCAACAAATTTATCCTTCGCAGGTAAATTTAACCATATTTGAAATAATTCAAGGGTATTGGGTTTGTCTTGATTAATTAAGGGAAACATTTCAGCGTGTTGACATCCTTTTCCAGTCGTCAACCACTGAATATCCCCATTACCATATCGTCCCTTCGCTCCTTTTGAATCAAAATGATCGACGACGCCTTCGAGGACGATCGTAACCGTCTCAAAACCACGATGTGGATGAGCAGGAAATCCAGGAACAACATCGCCATGGTACATACTAAATCCATTTTTATTTGAGAAGTCACTTCCAATATCTCTACCTTTTAACGATACATTCGGGCCTAATTGTTCATTCCCCTCAGGATAAAAATCATGATGATGGGCGCAAAAAATAAAGGGATTTTCCATCGGCCATTGAAACCCAATTTTTTGAACCTTAAGAATGATTTTACTCATGAATAAAACCTCCTATTTTGATCTTTGTAATAGATAGTTATCGATTAATTCGATTTTCAATAAGTCTTTTTGTCTTTTAATCGAATTTCTTCTTTGATCTTGATGCAAGAAGACATAAAGTCTTCTTAAATCATCGATACTTAAAACTTTATATGTACACGATTCTAAATGAACGGTGGATGTATCTAGCATAAAATTGCACAATGAAACCCAGTCTTCTAATCGAGCAATTTCAACGTCAACGTTATCTTTTCTAAACGTCAATAACTCAGTTTCGATATAGTCAAATCCATGGTTTTTAAAAATAGAAATTAATGCTTCTTTTTGTTCGTCAATCATTTGAATCGGTAGTAACAAATCAATATCTTTTATGCCTAGATGATTTTCGATATAATGAGATAAACAAAGAGACCCATACACTATGGGTACATGGTTAAAATGTTGATTCAATAACTTACAAGCCTCGTGTAGCGTTTTTGTTGTCATGATAACCTCTTGGATTTTTTAATTTTATCTTCTTCTATATTGGCGTTTAGACGGTAAATTACAATCTTTTCAACCAACTCTTTAGGAATGGCTTGATTCATCGGAAATTGAATAGCTCCTTTAGAATGTTTTAATGATCCTAAATGCTCTGAAAACTGTCCAACGCAATCACTTCCGGGATAAAATCCGATATGATTTTTATGAGCCGCAAAATGAACCAAATTGCCAAGATAATAAAACGTTGGCATTCCCCAACTAATCTTTTCTGTAGCCATAGGTACTAAAGAATGGATTAACTTCCGAAGTTCAATCATTTTTTCTTGTGCTGGAGTAGGGTATAAATCAATATATTCGTCTATTGTCTTATAGTTTACTGGATTTGCCATTATTAAATCTCCTCTGATAGATTATAAAATTATTATACCATGCTCTAAAAAATCAATAAAGGAAGTTGGCTTAAATG
>CAYIYY010000045.1:0-7782 GCA_964367605.1 uncultured Candidatus Izemoplasmatales bacterium
TCCATTGAACAACAACCGGTGAGCGGATAAGCCAAACAAGCAGGTTTGCAAGCTTTTTAAGCGGACAAGCCGCAAGGAGGGTAAGCACATTCATCTGGTTATATCTTGGCTTAATTATAACACTAGGACTTCAACTTATAAAATAATTATGTAGTGAGCCCTCAAAGCTCAAATCTACACTACATATTATACGAGGAGGGATAATATGGAACAAAATATGGAATACACGCTCACACCGATTGAATCCATCATTCAAATCGTTAAACAAGACATTCCGTTAGAACAAAAACGAATATTACTTGATGAGTTCCATAACTTTGATTTAGCAAATAGTATCTTAAAAATGACCCCTTCTCAGCGAAAAGTAATTTATGCTTGTTTTCCATCCAAACAATTAGCCGATATCTTCGAACAACTTGAACCTGAAGACGTCGTAGACTTGTTTAGAGGAATGTCATTAGTTGATGTTGGTAAAATCATTAACTTCATGGAAGTCGATGATTTAGTCGACGTTATGCAAGAATTGACCGATAGAAATGAAAATATCAAGTATTTAGGCTTACTTGATATTGCTAAACGTAATGAGATTAAGCAACTTATCGATTACGACGACACAGTTGTTGGTTCAATCATGAATACAAATTTTGTTGAACTAACGCCAAATATGACAGTAAAACAAGCAATCAAAACCATGGTTAAAATGGCAGAAGATATTGAATTTATCAACGTTTTATATGTGGTTGAAAATCAAAAACTTGTCGGAGCTATTTCTTTAAAGGAAATCATCAGTGCTGGAAACACACCTGAAAAATTAATATCAGACATCATGACGGTTAATTTAATCACGGTGACGCCAGAAACAAAGAATGAAGAAGCTATTTTTTTAATGCAAAATTATGACTTCTTATTACTTCCTGTCGTGGATGACGATTTTGACATCATCGGTATCGTCTCCTTCGACGATATGTTTGAAACGATGAATTATGAATCTGACATGGACTATAGTAGACTCGCAGGTGTGACGGACGTTACGATTGATGAAGATACTGAGAATGTAGTATCTTCCGTTAAAAAACGTATTCCCTGGCTCATCATATTGTTATTTATCAATCTTATTACCAGTGGTATTGTCACAGGTTTTGAGTCGGTATTAACAGCAATTCCTACATTAGCTTTATTCATGCCTCTCATCTTAAATATGGCGGGTAATACCGGTACTCAATCATTAGGGGTTATCATTAGGCTTTTTGCTTCCAATCAATTAACTGATAAATCTGATATTATCAAACACTTATTCCGTGAATTTTTAACTGGAATTGTCAATGGTTTGTTAATTGGTACATTGTTATTTGGACTTGTTTTAGCTATTAAACTTATTGATGGAAACTCATTTTACGATGCGGCTTCATTCGCAAAAGTCATCAGTATTTCAATTGCTGTTTCATTGTCAGCAGCAACGATTGCGGGCGCAGGTATTCCACTAATCATGAAATTAATTAAAGTTGACCCAGCCGTTGCATCTGGTCCTTTTATTACGACTGTGAATGATATCATCGCTCTTCTCATTTATTTTGGACTCGCAACGCTCATGTTGAGCGAGTTAATGTAGGAGGTCTATGATGGATACTGAAAAAATTATTATTGAAAATGAAAGAGACTATGTCGAAGAAATCATCGTATTAATCAATGATCATCTTAAGAATTCTGATTTTACAGAAAAAATCAATGAGTATCATCCTTATGATATTGCTCAAGCCTTATTTCAAGTGGAAAAAGAAACCCGTATTCAAGTGTTTAATGTTCTTCCTATCGAAATGGTCTCCACCATTTTCGAACGATTCGATCAAAATGACCAAATAGAGTTTATCAAAGAATTACCAACTTTATTCGCTGTCAACATCATCGATCACATGGATTCAGATGATGCTGTCGACTTGTTGCAATACTTAGAAGATACCGATGAAGATTATGATTTGGTTAATCTATTAAGTCCTAAAAAGCGCTTGGAATTAAAAAAACTATGGAATTATGAAGACGATGAAATTGGTTCTTCAATGTCCAACAGTTTTATCGAATTGTCCAAATCAATGACCGTTAAAGATGCCATGAAAAAAGTGACAACTGTTGCTGCAGAAACTGAATACATTTCAATCTTATATGTTGTTGAAAAGCATAAACTGGTTGGGTATTTAAAACTCAAAGATCTTATCATCGCACGAGCCAATCAAATGATTGGAGATATAATGGAAAGCAGAGTTATTTCTGCTCATCCACATGACGATAAAGAGTCAGTTGCTCAATTGATTCAAGATTATGGTGTTTCATCGCTTCCGATAATCGATGATGAATTTCATATGATTGGATTAGTCACTTATGATGATTTAATGGACATTATTTCTGAATCAAAATCAGAAGATTATGCTAAGTTTGCTGCCCTATCGACCGGCGATATTGATCACCGAACTGAAACGGTATTTTCATCTGTTAAAAAGCGATTGCCTTGGCTTTCCATTCTTCTTGTTTTGTCAATGGTTACATCAGTTATTTTATCATTTTTTGAAGGTGCTCTAACAGGATCCGCGGGAGCTAAAATATTGGCAGCTCAGTTAGCGGTTTATTTACCTTTAATACTCGACATGTCAGGAAACACGGGTACGCAAAGCCTAGCAGTTATGATACGATATTTGACGACCAACCAAAATAAAATATCAAACAAACAAATCAAGCGACATATGATACGCGAAATCGGTACTGGTCTTGTTCAAGGGTTTATCATTGCAATCTTCGTTTTTGGTATTATTATTTTGACTGGTTTTATAAAACCAAACGTTGATGTTGGTTCAAAAACAATGGTAACGGCCTTAGTAACATCTTCAGCAATCATGATTGCGCTCATTATATCGACGGTATTGGGTGCACTCATCCCTTTAATTATGAACAAATTTAAAATCGACCCTGCCGTCGCTTCGGGTCCCTTTATTACCACATTAAGCGATATAGTTACATTAACGCTATATTATTCAATTAGTTTATCTATTTTATTACCCTATTATATATAAGAGAGAGGTTTATTATGATATTAACAGGAAAACAAAAAAGTTATTTACGTGGATTAGCTCAAACGTTAAAACCTATGTTTCAAATTGGTAAAGAAGGATTAACGCCAGAAGTAGTTACCGCTATTCAAAATTACATTACAAAGAATGAATTAGGAAAAATCTCAGTCCTAGATACTTGTGCTGAAACTAAAGAAGAATTGGCTGAAAAAATCGCTACTTACAATATTCAAGTTGTTCAAATCATTGGTAACAATTTGGTTTTATTTAAACGAAATCATAAATTAGAAAATGGGATTAAATTACCACGATGAGAAAGATATTATTAACCAATGATGATGGTTTTAATGCAGAAGGTATTCGAATTTTATTTGAAAAACTGCAAAAATATGGTGAAGTGACCCTCGTTGCCCCTCATAACCACATGAGTGGCGCATCGGTTTCAAGGGTTTCATGGTATGATACTAAAATTCACTTCCATGAAGCGAATATTTACTCTGTTGCAGGAACACCGGCTGACGCTGTTCATTTTGCCTTGTATGGTTTAAAGTTACAACCAGACTTGATTGTTTCTGGCATTAATGATGGCCACAATATTGGGCTTGATACCATTTATTCAGGGACAGTTGGTGCGGCAATGGAAGGGTTAAAAGGTGGCTACAAAGCGGTTGCTTTTAGCGCTGATTTTAAACATTTCGAGCCTGTTATCAATGAATTTGATGAGGTTATGACCTATATTTTAAATAACGATTTGTTATCAACAAATTATATATTAAATGTTAATTTCGTTTCAAAAAAATACAATAAAAGTCAAGGCATTATGATTACGGATTTGGCATTTCGTCCCTCAAATCAATATTACGTTGAAAGTGAACAAGGAGTCTTTCGTAACCGAAGAACCTTTGTTCCATACGAATTTATTCCTCAAACCGATCTATGGGCGGCTGAATACGGATACACTTCAATAACACCGCTCAAATTAGGAAATCAAACCGATTTTGGATTTAGCGAACTAAAAAAGAAGGTTAGTCAAAGTGAGTAAGAAAGTCCGGCTATGGATTTTTATGTCATTTTATCTTGTCAACTTAATCGCAGTTTCATTGATTATAATCTTAGCTAAACCAAGTCCTGACATTAGCATTCTTTTATCCATATATATGCTTGTTTTGACAGGTTTTTTCTCATATTCAACGAGTCACTATCATAAAAAGAAATAGGTGTTACTATGAATATTCAAAAAAATCTCGATACGATTAAACCTTTTATAAAAAATCAAATTATCGTCGCAGCGACAAAATATGTTGAAGCGGATGGGATAAAAGCATTATATGCATGCGGCATTGGGAATGTTGGAGAAAATCGTGTTCAAGATTTTCTTAGAAAATATGACTTGTTAACAGACTATCCTTTAAAATGGCATTTTATTGGTCATCTTCAAACCAACAAAGTTAAAATGATGATCAACAAAATCGATTATTTGCATTCGTTAGATAGTCTTAAACTTGCCAGTTCGATTCAAAAAGAGAGAAATTCGATATTACCTTGTTTTATCGAAGTTCTTTTAACCGATGAACCGAATAAAACCGGTATTCTCCCTTCTGAAGTGCTTGATTTTGTTCAATCATTACAACAATATGATATAATATCAGTGGTTGGTTTAATGGGAATGGCAAAAGCAAACGGTTCAGAAGCTGAAGTAAGAAAAAGTTTTAACCAGTTAAGAGAACTAAGAAATGATATTGCCAAGTTAAACTTACTCTACGCTCCCTGCAAGTGGTTATCAATGGGGATGAGCGACGATTATCAAATAGCCATCGAGTGTGAAGCAACACATCTGAGGCTTGGTTCCATACTATTTAGAAATGAGGAGTAACTATGAGCTTATTTAACAAAAAAAATAATGAACCTGTTTCCGATATTGGATTTGATGCGCTTAAATTTTTTAGAGTGTCTGACTCATCTAAAATTTATGAATACGCTGAAGAAATCATGCATCGTGTTCCAATTGTTATTAACTTATCTGATAGTTTAATTACGGAAGCAAATGAAGTTTTATTGTTTTTAACCGGTGTTTTATATGCTTGCGACGGTGAAATTGTTAAAATTCAGGACAAAATCTATTTAATGGCACAAAAAAGTGATTTGAATGGTCCAACATTAAAACGTTTCATCAGCGAATATAGTTCTAAGAAATAACATGGATTACTTATATTTAATATTGTTTTACGGTTTTCAAGTTTTAAGGATTTATTTTTATATCATTTTGATAACGGTTATCCTCAGCTGGACGCCGATTGTGAATACCAAGTTTTATCAAATTTTATTAAAAATAACCGCACCTTACATGAATATATTTCGTGGATGGATTGTCATTTCAAATATGGATTTTACACCCATCATTGGATTTATCCTTTATCAAGTCTTATTAAATTTTATCGCCAGTCTTCTATAAAGAGATTGGTTTATTTTTCTTGATTTATAATGTATTATAAGTTATAATATATTGAAATAAATCGATGATCGGGACAAGACCTATCAAATCTGTTCGTAGAGACCAAACGGTTGGTGAAAGTTTGGAAATGATTGAAAAAGTTATCCCCCGTGAGTGAATGAACGAATCAAGTAGTTCATTCCGTTGCCAGCGTTAATGGTTTGAGTGCCGATTCGTCGGAACAAAAGGTGGTACCACGGTTAAAATCGTCCTTTTTGGATGATTTTTTTGTTTTATAGGAGGAAAAAAATGGAAACAAAAAATTATAAAGACACGTTATTAATGCCAAAGACTGACTTCCCGATGCGTGGGAATTTGGGTCAAAAAGAACCATTAGTTCAACAAACATGGGAAGAAATGGACTTGTATAGCATGATTATGCAACAAAATGCTTCAAAGCCCTTTTACGTGTTGCACGATGGTCCTCCTTATGCGAATGGATCAATTCATGCCGGAACAGCGCTTAATAAAACATTAAAAGACTTTGTCTTACGTTATAAAAACATGAGCGGTTTTAAGGCTCCTTATATTCCTGGGTGGGATACGCATGGACTTCCGATTGAAAATGCTTTATCGAAAGATAGAAAAGTCGACCGTAAATCAATGCCTATATCTGAATTCCGTAATTTATGTGCAAAGTATGCTTTAGAACAGGTTGATGTTCAAAAACAACAATTCCGTCGTTTAGGTGTTTTAGGTGAATGGGATAAACCTTATCTTACTCTAGATAAGACGTTTGAAGCAGCTCAAATTCGTTTGTTTGGTGAAATGGTTGAAAAAGGATTAATCTATAAAGGATTAAAACCCGTTTATTGGTCACCATCGTCTGAATCTGCATTAGCTGAAGCAGAGATTGAATATTACGATGTTGTCAGCCCTTCTATCTATGTTGCAATGCCAATCGTTGATGCCAAAGGTCTTCTTCCAAAGAATTCTGAATTATTAATCTGGACGACAACGCCTTGGACAATTCCTGCGAATTTAGCCGTTGCTTTAGGCCCAGATATTGAATATGTCTTAATTAAAACGGACAATAATCGTTTGTTTGTTGTGGCTAAATCGCGTCTTGAAGCTATTAAAGAAATATTAGCGTTGACCAAAGCGGATATCCAAAAAACATTTTTAGGTTCCAATCTTGAAGGCGTGACCTATAAACATCCGCTTTATGATCGAATTTCTCCCGTCATTTTGGGTGATCATGTAACAACTGAAGATGGTACCGGACTTGTTCATACGGCCCCAGGTCACGGAGAAGATGACTTTATCATCGGTCAAAAATATCATTTAGACGTATTTTGCCCTGTTGATGAACATGGTAAGATGATGAAATCCGCGGGTGAACGTTTTGAAGGGCTTTTCGTGGATGATTGTAATGGTGAAGTGATTAAAGCTTTAGAAGAAGTGAATGCCCTTTTAAAATCTGTTAAAATCACCCATAGTTATCCCCATGATTGGAGAACTAAAAAACCGGTTATTTTTAGAGCGACACCTCAATGGTTCGCTTCAATTGATAAATTAAAAAGCGACATCATGAATGCGATTCAAACCGTCAAATGGTATCCTAACTGGGGAGACATCCGTTTAGGAAACATGATTAAAGACCGTGGTTCTTGGTGTATTTCGCGCCAAAGAGCTTGGGGGGTTCCAATTCCTGCTTTTTACACTGAAAAAGGAACGACAATCTTAACCAAAGAAGTGATTGATCATGTGGCTTCCATCTTTGCAAAAGAAGGGTCAAATGCTTGGTTTGAAAAATCAGCGAAAGAATTATTGCCAGCTGGATTTAAACATCCAGATTCACCCAACAATATTTTTACAAAAGAAACCGATATTATGGATGTTTGGTTTGATTCAGGCTCTAGTCATCATGGAGCTATGATTGAAAGAGGACTACCATACCCTGCCGATTTGTATTTAGAAGGTTCAGACCAATATCGTGGATGGTTTAATAGTTCTTTGACAACCGGTATTGCGACGATGAATCAATCACCTTATAAAACGCTCGTATCACACGGCTTTATCACCGATGGCGAAGGCAGAAAAATGTCTAAATCGCTTGGTAACGTGGTTGATCCTAATAAAATTGCGAATACCTTAGGCGCAGATATTTTCCGTCTTTGGGTTTCAAGCGTTGATTATCAATCTGACGTTCGATTATCAGATGATTTACTAAATCAAGTTTCTGAAACTTATCGTAAAATTAGAAATACTTTTAAGTTTTTACTTGGTAATCTT
>CAYIYY010000046.1:0-7776 GCA_964367605.1 uncultured Candidatus Izemoplasmatales bacterium
AGATAGATGATTTATATAAATATTCAACTGTAATCAGATACAAAAATCATCACTTAGTGATTTTATACTACCCTAGCGGAAAAAAAGTAATTGAATGCATTATATAAAAACTGAATATAAAAATACCCCTCTATTAGATCAATTAAGCGACTAATATCAGGGTATTTTTTTGTATTTGATCTTAATCAAATAATCAGTTCAGTTTTTCGAGATAATCGTATAAATCGGTCGTTCTTTTGACTTTATTCAATGCTTGGTCAATTTCAATATTATCAATTTCAATACCGTGTGAACAAACAGCCATTCCATAAATATCTTTTTTTAATAATTCAACGGCATACGCTCCCATTTTTGAAGCTAATATACGGTCAAAGGAAGATGGATTGCCGCCTCTTTGAATATGTCCAAGGACTGAGGCACGAGTTTCATACTCGGTGTTAGCTTGAATGTCTTTAGCTAACTCAAAGACATTTAACATGTTTTCAGCAACAACGATAATCAAATGTCGTTTTCCTTTTGCTTTCGCACCACGAATTTGTGATAAAACTTCCTCTCTGTTAAAGCCTGTTTCTTTCGTGATAACAATTTCTGCGCCGCAAGCAATACCAGAAAAAATTGATAAATCTCCGCAGTTTCTTCCCATAACTTCAACAACGGTACAACGTTGATGTGAGAATGAGGTATCTCTTAATTTATCGATGGCCCAAATGGCGGTGTCAAGTGCTGTAAAAAACCCAATGGTGTACTCTGTTGATGCAATATCGTTATCGATGGTTCCAGGTAATGCTATACATTTAATTCCCATCTTGTTTAGTTCCATAGCACCACGGTAGGTGCCGTCACCACCAATGACGACTAACGTATCAATACCAAGATTTCTTAAATTATTTACCGCTATTTGACGAACAGATTCTTCTTTGAACTCAGGTAATCTTGAAGAACCTAAAATCGTTCCGCCATGGGTCAATATTTGACCCACATCATTTCGATGCAATTGTTTAATCTTATTTTCAACAAGTCCTTTGTATCCATCATATATGCCATAAGCTTCATAGCCATAATATAGAGCAGTTCTTACAACGCCGCGAATCGCCGCGTTCATACCAGGTGCATCACCACCAGAAGTTAAAACACCAATCTTTTTCATTTTATGACCTCACAATTTCTTTAATGTTCTCGATGATTAATTGTTTTTTGTTATTTCTATAATCTAAGTTACCTTCAAATAAATAGACATTTCCTTTTTGCATATAATCCTTATATTTAAACCAGGTATCACTAAAAACAACACCTTCAAATGAGGATAACTGATCTTCAATTTCCACAAAACACATTTCAGAACCGTTCTTCGTTGTGATGATTTTTAGTCGTGATAAAACACCGGCAATTTGATATCTTCCTAGTCTTATATCTTCGACTTCTGATGGGGTGATATATCCATTTTTTTCAATTGAATTTGCATAGTCTGTAAGTGCGTGAAAACTTAAATTGATGCCAAGCAAATCTCTTTCAATTTGATTTAAATATTCAAAATCATATTCTGGACTTTCTAAGTAAATAAATAGATCATCTTGGTTTTCTTGGTTAAAAGCGATAAAACTTTCTGCTTGTTTTAAGTTATTGATTAAGGTTTGTTTTGTCTTATTTAAGCCATCAAAAACACCGACTAATATCATTGATTCAATCGCTTTGGAGTTGATGCCACTACTTCTTCTTATAAAATCCAAAAAGGATGTGACCGGTTTTTCTTCACAAAGAGCTTCGATTTTCTCAGCGATGACAGGTCCAATGCCTCTAATACCTAAATATGGATAACGCAATCCATCTGTTTCTCGTTGATAATATTTCTTTGATAGATTAATCCTAGGTGGAAGTACTTTGATATTTAACTTCCGACATTCTCTGATGTAATCATTAGTCGCAGATGATGAACCGATGGCATTATCGAGCAAAGATGCCATAAAATAGCCTGGATAATTTGCTTTTAAATAGGCCATCCAATAAGCAACCAGTGCATATACAACAGAATGTGATTTATTAAATCCATAGTTTGCGAATTTAACAATATAATCATAGATATCATTACTGATGGATCGATCATGACCCATTTCAACACATTTAGAGACAAATTTCTCGCGTTCTTGAATTAAAACGTCTTCTTTCTTCTTCGATACAGCCCGTCTTAATACATCAGCTTCTCCCATGGAATAGCCAGCAAATTGGTTCGCTATTTGCATGATTTGCTCTTGATATACAATAATACCATTGGTATCTTTTAAAATAGGCTCTAAATCTTTATGCGTATAGGTAATGGGTTCTTTTTGGAAACGACGTTCAAGATAGGTTGGAATATTTTCCATGGGTCCTGGACGAAATAAAGCGATACATACCGCAATATCATCAAAGTTTGATATTTGCATTTTTCTCAGTAAATTCATCATTCCTTGAGATTCAAGTTGGAATATGCCTAAAGTTTGAACGTTTTTGAGTAAATCAAATGTTTTTTGATCATCGGTCGGTATTTTATAGATATCGATTTTTTCATGGGTATCGATTTCAATTTGATCGATGACTTTTGAAATGATCGCTAAATTACGTATCCCTAAGAAGTCAATTTTAAGTAACCCTATGGATTCTAAATCCGATGCTTCATATTGGGTTTGATACATCCCTAGTAAACCATTTTGAACGGGTGAATACGTGGTAATAGGTTCATCTGTAATGATAATACCCGCAGCGTGCGTTGAAACATGTTTTTGTAAACCTTCAATTCGTGTTGAAACATCCAATAACTCTTTGATGGCGGGATCACTCATGTAATACTGGTATTTATCAGGATTCAAACGGATAAAATTCGACAATGAATTATCGGTATCACTTACAAGTGAGGTTAATTCATCAATCACATTGTCGTTGGTTTTTAATATTCTAGCAGCATCACGAATCGCACTTTTACCTTGGAAGGTCCCAAAGGCAATAATATTTGTAACATGATCTTTACCGTATTTATCAACCACATAACGAATGACTTCATCCCGTTTATCATCAGGAAAGTCCATGTCGATATCAGGCATCGTTATTCTTTCTGGATTTAGGAAACGTTCAAAGAATAACCGATGTTCTAGTGGATCGACGTCAACAATTCCTAAAACAAAGCTTACCAAAGAACCAGCAGAAGATCCTCTGCCAGGTCCAACTAATATTTTATTTTTCTTAGCATATAATACAAAATCCCAAACAATTAGAAAGTAGTCATCAAATCCCATGTCATGGATAATTTTTAACTCATAATCAAGTCGTTTTTGATAAGTATCATAAGGAAATAATTGGGTTTTCATCATCATGTATCGACGTTTTAAACCTTTATTTGCAAGCTTTGAAAGATGTTGTGAGGCGTTCATTCCTTCTAAGGAAGGATACTTCGGAAGACGGTAAGTTCCAAATTCAATGGTCAATTGAATTGAAGCAATCATCCTTACCGTATTATCAATTGCTTTATTGAGTCCGACATTCAATTCGTCGAGTTGATCTGGCGTCTTTAATGAATGATCAATTTGATTTGAAGAAAACATCCCCGATTGCGAAGAAGTTTGTTCGTTTAATATCAATCCTAATATTTCAGATGCATGGGCATCATCATAATCAAGGTAATTAACTTGATTGACGATAATCGAATCCCAGATAATCAAAGCAGATGAACCAATTTTCATCTCCGTTAAAGGATCAGTCATGTCAATTCCTAAATAAAAAGATTCAAAATGACGACTAAAGGTTTGACATTGCTCTGTTGCTAAAGCGTAATCATCGGTCGCTAGCGCTTGATAGATGCTCCCATCTTTTGTTAAAGCAACACCAATAATTCCATTTTTCCAAAGTTGCATTTTTGAGATGGGCAACACCTTTGATTCCGTGTTAATAAATGATGAGATTTGAAGTAAATTTTGATATCCTATGTTATTTTTAGCATAAAGCAAAAATGGGGTCGTACCATAACGTTCAGTTTCAACAGTCAACGATAACCCAACGATGGGTTTTATTCCTACTTCATGACATTTTTTATAAAATTTTAAAGCCCCATAAAGACAATTTTGATCTGTTAATCCAAGTGTCTTAAATCCATATTCTTTTGCTCGCAAAATAAGTTTGTCGAGATCCAACAAACTGCCGTTAAAAGAATAACTAGATTGAATGAATAAATCAAATGTTATCAATCAATATCACCGACTTGATTATATCATAATCACCCAAATTTAAGTAGTCTATTTCTTACGGAAGACGAGGAAAAGACCAACAAGGCTAAAGATACCAAGCGCAATTTCAAGAAATGGAATCTTAATTGTTTCATGTTTATTTTCTATTGATTGTGAATGAATTTCAAAATCATATTGGGCATAGACACTCTCTTCAAACCAGAGTTCAAAGTGATACTTTCCTGGTTCAAGCTCAAAACCCGGATCGACTATTTGACCATTTAATCGACCTTCTCCGATAAAATTTAAATGATATCCCTCATCATAGATACCATTATTAGTTAAGTTTAAGACACTTGGTAATAGTGTAAAATGTAGTAATTTACGATAATCGTTGAGGCCAATAATTGATAATTCATATCTTCCGGGTTTTGCGACTAAAGAATTATTTTCATACAATTCTTTATTCAAATACAACGTTGTATTCGGGATATCGATATATATCCCTGTCGAGTATTCACCACCTGCCTCAATTCCTGAAATCATCGGTTCAATGACGAAACGATACTCTTCAACATAATCTCCGACACCTTCAATTCTTAAGGTATGATTTCCAACTTCAAAAATTTCCGTTCCGCTGATATAGGGTTCGTCATTGAGATAAAGCAATCCATTCGCTTGAATGGTTGTTTTTCCTAAATAAATTCCCTCATTGACAACTCCTTCAATAGTACTTTTTAAAGTTAAGTTAATCGCATATAAATATCGAAATTTCTGTATAATAATTTCGTAATAACCTGGGGTGGATATTTCAATGACTTCAAAACTATCTCCATTAATGGTACATTCACCTTGAAACTGATAAATGAAACTACCTATTGATTCCACAGTGGGATTAATATTGATTATTTCTAGTTGATTGTTAATGACGATATCGGTTTGATAGGTTTCATCATTGGATAATATTATGTTGTACCCATGATTATTAAATGCTTTGAACGCTTGATGAAAGACTATTTTATCGACAAAATTACCAAATACATCATATTTATAAATTTCAGTAGTAAAAAACTCAAAATCCATGATGGTATAATTTAATATAAATTTGGTTACAACAACGCCAAAGGATCCATCTTCAAAAAAACCAATGAAAGCAACGTTTTCTGAATATCCCTCATCAATTAAAATTGTTCGGTATAAGATATCATTCTCATGATATTTCATGACAATGAGACCACTAAAGTCTCCCGTAGTTTTATCTTTAGCTGAGCCATAATAAAAATCATAGACTCCAAACGTACTAGATCCAGTTATATAGTATGTGTGATCTGGATGTACACCAAAATCAGTTGCATAAACATGATTACTAAATATGAACAAAAATAGCATTAATCCCATCAGCAAATTTAACTTTCGAACCATAAAAAAACCTCCTGCATAATAAATACTACGCAAGAGGTCAAGAAAATTATTTTATTATAATAAAGACATGGTATCTCTAGCAATCATCACTTCTTCATTCGTTGGAATGACAAACACTTTTATTTTTGAATCATCGGTTGAAATCAATCTTTCAACACCACGACAGTTATTACGCTCTAAATCAATCTTTACGCCAAGAACAGCTAAACGATTAATGATATTCGCACGAGTTCCAGGTGCATTTTCACCGATACCGGCTGTGAATACGATTGCATCAGCGCCACCCATATAGACATAATAACTTGCAACATAATCCACGATACGTTTTGCTTGAACTTCAATAGCCATCGCCGCTCTTTGATCACCTTTTTCAGCTGCGCTTACGAGATCTCTTGAATCAGATGAAATGCCAGAAACACCAAGATAACCTGATAATTTATTAAGGATATTGATGATTTCTTTTGCAGATTTATTTTTCTTCACCATCATATATTCAATAATGGCTGGGTCAATATTTCCTGATCTGGTTCCCATTGGAATACCTTCAAGTGGTGTGAAACCCATGGAAGTATCAATTGATTTCCCGCCTTTGACAGCACAGATAGAAGCACCGTTACCAAGATGACATACGATTGTATTCGTTTCTGCTAAAGGTTTTCCTAATATTTGAGCGACACGTTCAGAGACATATTGATGACTGGTTCCATGGAATCCATATTTACGAACTGAATAACGTTCATACCAATCATAAGGTACAGCATAAAGAAAAGCTTCTTCAGGCATTGTTTGATGGAAAGCAGTATCAAACACAGCTACTTGTTTGACATTGGGTAATATTTCCATAAAAGCTTTTATACCGGTCAAATTTGGCACTAAATGTAACGGTGCTAAATCAACAATACTTTCTAAAATATCGATTTCATTTTGTGTAATAACCACAGAATGTGCTAAAACGCTAGCGCCTTGAACGACACGGTGTCCGACACCTTGTATTTCTTCAAAATTAGCGATAATTTCTAATTCAATCAGTTTATCAACCACCAATTTTACCGCTACAGAATGATTTTCAACATCTTGAATTAGTTGTAACTTATCACCATTCACTTTAATGGTAAAAACAGAATCTTTCATTCCGATTCTTTCAACTAATCCACTGGTAATTACTTTTTCTTCAGGCATTTCTAATAATTGGAACTTAAGTGATGAACTTCCGGCATTGACAGCCATTATTTTTGTCATTTTTGTTTCTCCTCTATATTATCTAAATTGGCTTTGAACCATTGATTTATTTTTGCAATTTGAACTTGTAATAAATCTTCATCTTCAAATGAAGTTATGTCTGCGAGTAAAGCTTTTTCTAATTTTCTAACTGATTCACCATTCTTTTGTAAGATAAAAATGCTCTTACCAATCGTCTTAAAGAGAGAATCCGGTAATTTGACCAATCCAACGACTTGCCATAAATCCTTAATAACATCCTTGAATAATTCAGAACCCGGTACTTCAAAAAAGTTGTTTGGGATGACTGCCAACAAATAACCACCTACTAGCAAATTATTATAATGGTGATTGATTGCGTCATAAGGAAAATAAGATCCGTTCTCAACAATTGAATAAGGAAAATCTGTGACAATAACATCTGCTTTTAAATTATAAAAAAGTAATGTATCTTGAAAATAAAGTTCGTCTCCATAATCCATCATATCAAACATGGCGTTCGCCAGATGGTAACTTTCAATATCGGATTCAACACCAATCAAATGAGTTGGAATTTTCAACTGATTTGCAACTGTCGTGATTAAATTTCCAGTTCCTACGAGTGGATCAAATATAAGAAGTTCTTTAGCTTTAGGATATAGTTTCTCAACTAAAAAAGCCATGAAGATTCCAATCGTATCAGGGGTTATATCAGCGTTAGAACGTTTTTGATGTTTAAACCCTTTTAAGATGCATAATTGCATAGCTTTACGTACTTCTTCTTTTTGAAAATCGATTGATTTAACTTTGAGTAATAATCTTTTAATGGATGATATCGATTCAGGAGAAACTAACTGCTCTACTGAATCAGAAATTAGATTATTAACCGCTTCAGTAATTCCATCTAAATATTTAATTTTTAGTTCTTCAAAAAAGATGACTGCAGAAGAATCGATATATTCAAATA
>CAYIYY010000047.1:0-4093 GCA_964367605.1 uncultured Candidatus Izemoplasmatales bacterium
CAAGAAGAAATCGATGAAGATGAAGCCATGTCAATGATGGAAAAAATGATGAGTGGTCAATTCAACTTCAACGATTTATTAAAGCAAATGAAAATGATTAAACGGATGGGCGCATTTTCCGGTATTTTGAAATTTTTACCAGGGATGAGTCAATTACAAAATATCGATAAAGTTGATGATAAACAACTCGTCTACGTTGAAGCAATCATTCATTCAATGACGCCAAATGAACGAAAAAACCCTGAATTATTACAAAGAAGCAGCTCAAGAAGAAACCGTGTTGCTAGTGGTTCTGGACGAAGTACGACCGAAGTTAACCGTCTAATTGGCATGCTAGAAAAACAAAGAGACATGATGAAACGTTTTCAAGGAATGAACCCATCCTCTTTAGAAAAATTGGGTCAAAATCCAATGAACCAACCTTCCGCAATGAATAAAGGTAAAGGCAAAGGTAAAGGCGGATTTAGAATATGATGATATCCCCGAATAAAATCGGGGATTATTTATTTATGATATAATAGAGTTGTGAGGTGATTTTATGTGTGGTCGCTTTTCAATTAGTTTATCTAAAGAAGAAGTAGCTCGATATCTTAAGGATGAGTATGCCATTGATGAGTTAAAAGAGGGTATTATTTTGCCAAGATTTAATGTCGCACCAACGCAAATGGTATTGACTGTCATCAATGATGGTCAAAAATATCGTGCTGGGCTCATTAAATGGGGTTTTATCCCTTCTTTTGCTAAAGATGAAAATGCTGGTTTCGGCATGATTAATGCTAAAGCGGAAACCTTAAGAGAAAAGCCAGCGTTTAGAACGGCTTTAAAAACTAAAAGATGTGTCATTTTAGCGGATGGTTTTTATGAGTGGCAAAAATCAAATCAATCAAAGCAACCCATGCGTATTCAAGTCAAAAACCAAAAAATATTCCCGATGGCAGGTTTATGGAGCACTTTCGTAAGACCCGATGGCACTAAGTTATATACGTGTACTATCATTACTTGCGAAGCGAATGATCTGATGAAAAATATCCATGACCGGATGCCGGTTATCTTGGATAAAGCATCTGAAAAAATATGGTTAAATCCGCAAGAAGACAACCCAGATACCCTATCAAACCTATTAATTCCTTTCGATTCAAATCAAATGACCTATTATAAAATCTCTAGTTTAGTTAATAATGCGTCGAATGAATCTAAAGACATCATCAATGAAATATAAAAAGAGGTCTGAATCCAACCGGATTCAGACCCTCATTTATTCTATAATTTTAAGTAATCACGAATGAAATGAACGACCGCATTTTCTCTCGGACCTAAATTGATTTGTTGATCGGCGACCCTGACTAAATCGGGATGACTTCCTTTGACCGCAACACCTAATCCTGCGTATTCAATCATTTCGATATCGTTATGTCCATCGCCAATAGCGATGACATTATCTCTTGGAATATTTAAATATTCGGCAACGTACTTTAGCCCTTTACCTTTATTATTTTCCGGGGTGTATATTTCGATAATAGAATCGAATTCACCTTGTAAGTTCCAGATTCTAGCTAAAACCAATCCTTGATATTTTTGGTTAACATAAGCCTCAATGGCTTTACCGCTTCCTTGTTTACCGATGATAATAAATCCATTGGGATCTACTTTTAAGGTATCTTTTAAATGCCCTAAATAGAGATTTGAATCCGGTGTTAAGTGTAACAACGGTTCAATCGCTTTTTCTTCATGAAATAGATAAATATTATCTCTAACTTCGCTGAAGGCATTTCTTATCAAATCGACGTTATTCTCAAATATATCGATGATGTATTCTTTCTTGAGTGTAATGTTGACGATTGGAAATGCTTCATCAAGTGGATGGGTTATTAATCCGCCATTGTAATTGATAATGGGCGTGTTTAAACCAAATCGCTCATACGCAAAACGACTACTGCGGAAAGGTCTACCTGTCGCAATAACGACTTTATGTCCTAAGTTTTGAATCGACTTTATAAATTCACACGTGGATTCCTCGAGTGAATCAAAATCATAAAGTAAAGTACCATCTAAGTCTAATGCAAATAAATATGGGGTCATATCTGTCACCTTTTTGAGATAATTATCTCATAATGGGCAGTATTTTGCAAACGATAATTTTATTGAACCGCTACCTATGATATAATATAATTTAATCTAGTTTAAGGTGGGCGTAAATGATGTTTATTAAATCATTATTAAACATGCAAATATATCTCTTAGCCATCGAATGGGTCGATATTCGTAATTTCTTATTAGGAATGGGTACCGGATTCGTTCTTTTAGCGTTATTTGTTGCTTTCATGTTAATAACCGGAAGAAAAAAACAATCGAAAATCTATAAAAGTAAGGAATTAACTTTACAAGATACAGACATCCAAGCAATGATTGAATTTAAACAAAATCAATTGATTGAAACCGCAAGAATTGCGGATAACGCCTATTTTAGAGTTGCTTTTGAACTATCGATGGAATTAATGACGGATATTGCAAAATATTACTTTAAAGATTCAAAATATCCGTTGTATGAATTATCAATACAAGAATTGCTCGACTTAAACTATTATATTACCAAACGATTAACCAAGTTAATCAATGGCAAGTTTATCAGAAGATTTAAGAACTACCGTATCTCAACAATTGTGAATCTTTTAAACAAAAAGAAAGCATTAGATAACTCTAAAATCATGAAACTTAATCGTCAATATAAAGTCTCAAAGATTTTATCGATTGGCGCAGCGGTTTTAAATTATGCGAATCCTATCTATTGGTTCCGTAAGATTGCGATTAAACCTTCGACGACACTCGTCACGAAAGAAGCTTGTAAACTCATTATTCGTATCGTCGGTGAAGAAACGAATAATCTTTATAGTAAAAAAATGTTTGAAACACCAACCGATGAAACCATCGTTGAAAATGAGTTTGATAAGGCAATAGAAGAAGCAGAAATACTTGAAAATCAAGAAGGGGGAGAAGCCGATGTTATTCAAACGAAAAAAGGTCGCTGATCGGATTATTCCAGGTTCAACAAGAACAGAAGATACAAGGCCATTTTTTATACCTAAAATATCTGAACTCGCAGACAAAGAAACCTTGAAACGAACATTTGTTTCACCAATCTTTGGAAAAAGCGTCAAAGATGAAGTTGTTATTACGAATGATCGTAAATATTTTGGCGATATCGACAAAAAATACGATGCTTTTCGTAAAGATAAAAAGTTAACCAAAGAGGAAGCCAAAAAAAGATTTGGCGATTCTTACTATGAATTTCATGCGATCAATAACGCTGATAAGAAAAAAATATTGTCAGGAGAATTAGATATTGCCGACTTACAAAGAAGAAAAACTGAAGTTAAAGAAACAATCACGCCGGTTGAATTACCTTCATCGATTGAAGACGATCAAGTTTCACTTGAAGAATTTTTCGCCGCTGTGGGCGAGAATAAAGATAACCGTGATGATGATATTGCTTTTCCAAAAGAAGAGTTTAGTGAAAATGAAGGTCCATTGACTGATAAATTCGATATTAATCGTTTCGGTCCTATTGATGAAGAAGATGAAGATGAGATTTTATTTCCTGATAATGACGTCTTAGAACCTGTTCAAACACCCAAGCCGGTGATTGAAACACCGATTCAAGAACAACCAGTATCAAAACTCGAAAAATATCGTGAACAAATTATCTCTAACTTTGATTCTTACCGATTGCCTTCGATTGCACTATTAAAAAAATCACCGCCAAAATCTAATGAAGGACAAGAATGGATTCAAGCCAATATCGATATCATCAATCAAACCCTAGTCGCATTTGATATTGCAGGTGAAGTCACTAATTTTACAAAAGGTCCGACGGTCACACGATATGAAATATCTTTAGGTGCAGGTGTTCAAACCAAAAAAATCACTTCAATTTCAGATAATATTCAAATGAATCTTGCGGCTTTATCGATTCGTATTGAAGCGCCAATTCCTGGTAAAACAACGATTGGTATCGAAGTACCAAATAAAGTTCGTGAATCAGTTTTCTTTGGTGATGTTGTTGATAATCCAAGATTCCTTCAATCGAAAGATCCAT
>CAYIYY010000047.1:4193-7771 GCA_964367605.1 uncultured Candidatus Izemoplasmatales bacterium
GTTTTCTTTGGTGATGTTGTTGATAATCCAAGATTCCTTCAATCGAAAGATCCATTGTTACTAGGAATAGGCTTAGATATCGATGCTAACCCAGTTTATACATCCATTGAAGCCATGCCTCATGGATTGGTGGCTGGATCAACGCAATCCGGTAAGTCGGTTTGTATCGCTTCTATTATTGCTTCTATTATATTTAAGAATAAACCGGATCAAGTTAAACTCTTATTGATTGACCCGAAGAAAGTTGATTTACAACAATTCGCAGATATTCCGCATTTATTAACGCCCATTATCGATGATTCGAAAGTTGCGATTGAATCTTTAAAATGGGCTGTTACTGAAATGGAAAGACGTTATGATGTTTTAAAGAAATTTAAATCAATTAATGTCAAAGACTACTATGAACGTCGTTTTAATGATCCAGAGTTTGAAGCGATGCCTCGAATTGTCATTATCGTCGAAGAAGCTTCTGACCTTTTGATTAATGGAGGACCGGAAGTCGAAGAACAAATTTTGAGATTAACTCAAAAGTCAAGAGCCGTAGGCATTCATCTGATTTTAGCGACTCAACGTCCCTCTGCAGATATCATTAAAGGGTCGATTAAAGCGAATATTCCTACTCGCTTCGCTTTTAGAGTACCGTCTTCAACAGACTCAATGGTTGTCTTAGATACTACCGGAGCTGATAAATTGCTCGGTCAAGGTGATATGCTTTTATCAGAAAACGGTAAAATTAGACGTCTTCAAGGAGCGTTCCTTTCACCAAGCGAAATTGAAGCAATTACTGATTATATTAAGGAACAAGCTTATCCGCAATATGTCTTTACGCATGAAGCTTTGATAAAAACCAGTAAAGCTACAGAAGAAGCAGCGGAAATTGATGATTTATTCCCCGATGTAGCCCGTTATGTCATCAATGAAGAAAAATGCTCGTTGAATAAAATAACACAAGAGTTTGCGATTGGGTTTAATCGCGCAACTCAAATTGTATCAGCGTTAGAATTTTATGGCGTTGTCTCACAAAATGTCGGGACAAAACCAAGAGAAGTTTTAATCAATTTTGAACAATTGAATCGTATTCTAGAACAATTAGGTCGTAAATAAAAATGATGGATGAACTCAACGAATTAGTGCCAGAAAGCGTTGAAAACAATAACGATGATCGTATAAAACTGGTAAAAAAGATCAAACTAAAGATGATTGAAGTGGTTCTTTCAACGATGATCGTGATGATTTTAATCGCCATTAATCAAGGTAAAAAATTATTCTTATTTGACTTTCTTTCAAATTCAACCGACAGCGATACCATTCAATCAATTATCTCAGGCGTCGCTTTTGGATATGTTATTTATGGGTTTTTAGTTTTTATTCTTGGATTTTCTGTTTATCTCACAATCCTTGTTTCTCAAAAGAAGATGGGATATGTCCCCTTAAAACATCGCTATGACTTCTTTGATTTGATGGGGGTTGTGCCTGTGTTTTTAAGTGTTGTGGTCCTATTAAATGCATTTTTCTTCAGCCCTGCCATTGTTCATGGACCCTCCATGGAACCAACCTTTTATGAAGAGGATGCAGTGGTTATCTATCACTTAAGTCGCCATTTTGAAAGTCAAGATATCATCATCTTTGACCGAGGAGACGCTTTACTCATCAAACGATTAATTGGCTTGCCTGGTGATCATTTGAAAGTGGATTTAACGGGTGTCTATTTAAATGGTGTTAATTTAAATGTTGAAGGATACGAAACTGAATATCATCAATATGATGGTGTTATTCCAGAAGGTTTTTATTTTATCATGGGTGATAACCATGATGAAAGTAATGATTCGAGGTATTTTGGTCTCGTAGAAGAAAAAGATTTATTAGGCAAAGTGGTTATTCGATTTTAGTCATTGATGGAGGTGTCCGAATGGCACAAATACAATGGTTTCCCGGACACATGGCAAAAGCAAGGCGTCAAGTTGAAGAAAAATTATCAATTATTGACATTGTTTTTGTCTTATTAGATGCTCGAATTCCGAAAGCGTCGGAGAATCCGATGCTTTTTGAAATTATTAAAGACAAACCAATTCTATATATTCTCAACAAATCCGATTTAGCGGATGAAAAGGAATTAAAAAGATGGTTAGAGTATTATCAATCGCTCGGATTAAATGCGGTTGCGGTTAATTCTCTTGAAGGTGATTCTTCTAAAGTCATCGTTCCTGTCGCAAAAAAAATATTATCCCCTATTTTTGAAAAGGAAGCTAAAAAAGGGATGAGACCCAGACCTTTTAGAGCCATGGTTGTAGGGATTCCCAATGTTGGTAAATCAGCCTTTATTAACCGTCTTGCTAAAAGACCTGCTGCTCAAACCGGTGATAAACCAGGGGTTACAAAAGCCCAAAAATACATACGTGTGGACGAAGACTTGGAATTGCTTGATAATCCTGGCATATTGTGGCCGAAGTTTGAAGATCCTGAAGTCGGGTTAAAATTAGCCTTAGTCGGTTCAATCAAGGACGATATCATGCCCATCGATGATATTGCATTATATGGTATCAGATATTTAACAACCTATTATCCTGGTAGAATTGAAAAAAGATATTCTATCGATAAAGTCGATTTAGATGAAATCGTTAAAACGCTTGATCAAATTGGTACAAAACGCGGAGCCATCTTACCTGGAAAACATATCGATTATGACCGAGTTATTAAATTATTCTTGTTTGAATTTCGTAATCAAAAATTTGGACGGATTTGTCTTGAGAAGGCACCAAAAAATGTATGAGTATGAAAATACGTTAAAGGCGCGCGGCGTCGAATTGATTTGTGGTGTTGATGAAGCGGGAAGAGGACCTTTAGCAGGGCCTGTTGTTGCTGGAGCAGTTATATTAAATGATAACGACATCATTGAAGGACTGAATGATTCAAAACAGTTATCTGAAAAAAAACGTCAAGAACTAGCAAAAGAAATAAAAACAAGAGCACTAAGTTACGCGATATCTTTCATCTCGCCAGAAAAAATAGATGAAATCAATATTTATCAAGCTTCTAGATTAGCGATGATGGAGGCAATCAAATCCTTAAAAATACAACCTGAGCATATCTTATCGGATGCGATGCCACTAGCGGAAATGAACATTCCTTTTACCGCTATCATTAAGGGCGATTGCTTAAGCGCCTCGATTGCGGCTGGTTCAATACTAGCCAAAGTCGCTAGGGACGATTACATGATTAAAATGGCTGAGATTTATCCGGGTTATGGTTTCGAACAAAATAAAGGGTATCCTACCAAAATCCATTTAGAAGCCATTGAAAAAATCGGTATCACCCCAATTCATAGAAAAAGTTATCATCCAGTGAAAGCTGTAATTGAAAAACAAATTACATTTGATTTTTAGTGAGGGACAAGATGAGTATAAAAGCAGTGATATTTGATCTCGATGGCACATTATTAGATACCATCGATGATATTACAAACAGCATGAATGAAGCTTTAGCGTTACACAATCTTCAGCCTTTTTCAGTTGAAGATTATAAATATTTCGTCGGCAAGGGTGTTGATATCCTTGTATCGGAAGTATTAAAAGCTCAAA
>CAYIYY010000048.1:0-3423 GCA_964367605.1 uncultured Candidatus Izemoplasmatales bacterium
CCGGAACCTTTTGATCCGTAGTCAAACGCTCTATCCAATTGAGCTATGAGCGCGCGTGTGGGGCTTTTCAAAAAAGGACTTGGGTTGTCCAATTTAGAGCCGATATATATATTACCAAAATTCAATCAAAATTGCAACGATTATTTACTGAAAACCTGATAAAAATTTATGGTTTGAAGCATGTTAAAGCATCTAGCAACAATTCTATTCTTTCTTTTGATATAATATTACCTGAAGGACGTGAGATTATGGACAAATATCATCAAAAGGAAGCCATCAAGATTACAGAAGTTGAATTAACTGTACGAAACCTAAAATTAATGACGGACTATTATACGAATTCATTGGGTTTTAGCGTTATTTTTAATGATGGAAAGAAAGTTATCTTAAGTGTGGACGGGATTCATCCGATGATTACCCTCATCGAAGATAAAAAAGCAGTCAAGCGTGGTAAAACCACCGGTTTATATCACGTTGCGATATTGTTACCCTCTAGAGCTGATTTAGGCCTCTTTTTACGTCATGTTATCAACCATCAAATTCCTATTAGTGGCGCTGCTGACCATGGTGTGAGCGAAGCCTTGTATTTACAAGATCCCGAAGATAATGGCATTGAAATTTATGTTGATAAAGATGATTCAACTTGGTACGATGAATTTGGGTCACTTGTGATGTATACTGCTGAAGTTGATTATTCAGGTATCTATTATGCCGCTAAAGAGAATGAAACATTTAGCTCATTGCCTGTAGGAACGACCTTGGGTCATTTGCACTTATCTGTTAGTTCGTTAGAAAACGCAAGGAAGTTTTATATTGATGCCATCGGATTTGATGTTGCTTTTGATAAATTGCCAAGGGCTTTATTTGCCGGTTCGATGAATTATCATCACCATCTAGGACTGAATACGTGGATGGGGGATAATAAACCAAGTCCCTTATCAAATGGCTTGAAATCATTTGTGATTACTTATCCCAAATGTGAAGAAATCGACGCTGCTATGAAAAAATTAACGACAATGAATATCCCCTTAAAAGAAATCGAAAACGGTTATGAAACAACTGATTATGATGGTAATACCGTATTCTTAAGATTAGAAGCCTAACAAACAAAACATCGCTAAATGGCGATGTTTTCTTTATCTTGATGGGCTTCTTTTTTTATTTTATACATCCATTTTTCTGCTTCATCAAACGTATCATTCAACGTCTGATCCATGGATGTTTTGATACCATACCCAATTGCTATCGAGATTGGATGTCCGTTAATCAAGGTTTCTTGACATTTCGCTTGAATTTTAGAGACATAATCTTTTGTTTCTTCTTCGGTGGTGTTTGGAGAAATAATCACAAACTCATCGCCACCATATCGAATAATTTCGTCCTTATCTCGCTTTAACGAGCTAATAATCTCAGCCGCTTTTGAAAGCATTTCATCGCCAAATCGGTGTCCCAAATTATCATTAATTGTTTTTAATTCATTTAAATCAGTGATGATGATTGAAAGTGGTAAATACACTTCATTTTCGAGTTCTTTAAATTTAACATCCATATACGCACGATTATGCAGTTGTGTCAAATTATCATGATAACTTAAAAAGGTGAGTTTTTCATTTATTTCATCGTGTTTTCGTTGGATCCTCATCAAATGCATTCCAACAATCGCAATTCCCATGCCAGTCCCTGAAAGTGATGTAATCATATATCCCCACGTTATATAAAAGAAGGTTTGATAAAAGAAAGGATATAATAAATTGATTAGGCCAAGAATTGCAATCATTAAAACCGCAAACCGACTCCGTTTCCAATCTTTAACAATGAAGATGACGCCTGAAGCCAAAATATAAGAAGCAAATGTGCCAAACACGGCATATAATTTAATAATGATATTGATATTCGTTTGGCCGATAATTATAACAGTGAAAAACAATAGAATATCAACGATAATCAGCCATTTAGGAACTTTTAAATCAAAGAAACGGTGGGACGCATGCATAAATAACATGCCAGAGATTAAGATAAATGAATAATAATTTGCGAGTAATAAAACCGATAAACTTTGGTTAAAGAAATAAAGATTGACATATGCGGCTAAAATTGCAAACCAAAAAATCGCCCAATTTTTCAGATAGTTTACCTTTTGTAATTTGTATTGAACGAGTGTTCCAATACCCAAGATAAGCGATCCTGATATGAACGACAAGATAATCCAAGATACATTATCTAGATTACTTGGCATATTTCAATCTCCTTTCTGAAGATATAAAATATCAAAGTTTATTTCTGGTTTTGATGTTTTATTAAGGCTTTATTATCATACATCCGTTGGTCGGATAAATTCACTAAGTCCTCTAAAATATCAGAATCATATGGATAAGTCGCAACACCACATCCAAATGTAATAGTAACTTTTTCGTGATTTAAAATCAATGGGTTTTCCCATAAAAAGTGACGAATACTCTCTATTTTTTCTTGAGCCTGTAATCCTTCAACATCTGGATAGATTAACATGAATTCATCGCCACCAAGCCTTGAGAATATAACATTATTATCCTTTAATTTGCGAATAACACTTGAAAAATACCTTAAAGCTTCATCTCCGGCATTATGACCAAACTGATCGTTTATTTCCTTTAGGTTGTTCATATCCACCGAACAAATCGCAAAAGGACTCCTTGTTTTCTTCGCTTCTTCATACCTTTTCTCAAGCAATTCTTGATGATAACGTCTTGATACAGCCTGAGTCAAAACATCATATCTCGTTTGTGTAATTGCTTTACCAAAAAGTTTATGAATTGCGATGGTAATCTCAATTTGTTTCGCTAAATGTTTAATCATACGTTTGTCAGTTTCATCGAAAATAGTTTTCGATTCAAAGTTATCGAGATTAATAGAACCATAAAATTGATTGTTATGTTTGAATGAACAGGTCAATATTGATTGAGCGACTAACGCTCCTTCTTCGTGAAGTTTCTTGACCGTTTCACCTTCAACGTGGGCTTCATCAAATACTTTTAAGTCTTGAATGATGGCGGGTGCATACATATCTTCTAATTGCGATTGGAATAAATCTTCCACTTTTAAAGTGATTTTTTGAAGATTTTTTAACGAATAGCCAAACGCAGCGCGATACTCCATTACTTCGCCGTTATAGATTAAAATACTTCCAGCTTGAGCCTTAGGAACGACTTTAATGGCTTCTTCAAGCACCATTTGTAAAACATCATCAAATTGGTCATTTTCCAAAATCTCTGTGGTGATTCTCATCATGCCTTCAGTGATTCGGTGTGATTGATCAAGATGTGAATATGCCTCTTGAAGTTCGATATACGATTCTTTTTGTATTAAGTTATTTTTTTCTAATTGGGTTAGTAAAGAACGTCTTTTAACATCGGTATTATATTGAACGGTTGTATACACATATCC
>CAYIYY010000048.1:3523-7725 GCA_964367605.1 uncultured Candidatus Izemoplasmatales bacterium
GTTTTTATGACGGAATAAAAGATGATGGTTTGCATTAACATCCATATGCCTGATAACAAATAAACATCGGCACTTTTGATCTGTGAAAGGTCAACGAAAAAATAGGACGTGAGTTCCAAGATGGCGATGAGGATTGAAGAAACAAACCCCATTAATACATCGTAATGTTCAACGTCATTGCGGCTTCTTAAATCTTTAATATCGTTATAAAGTTGTTTAATGTATCGAGCGAATTTAATCATCGTTCATCCAATCACTTTCTCTTACGATATTTCATATTATTCTTTGTAGTTCAAACAATGCTATTTTATTATACATTATAATGTATATATCGTAAAGTGTTTATACCATGCATATAATCAAAATATCTCGTTTTTATCATGAAAAAACATTGATTAAATAAAAAATACCACCGCGTTTAAGTGGTGGTATTATCACACAAATTACTTAACTAAATCAAGTGAAATCTTCATCGCTTTTGCAACACCAGTACCATAGGCAATATCTGCGAGTAAACAGTTTTTAATGTGTCTAATCTTTATAAATTCTGGGACACCTTCCATATTTCTTGCGGTATTTTCAAAGAGTCTTTGTTGCTCATCTTTTGGCATTAAGTTAAATAATTTACCTGGTTGTGTATAATAATCAGAATCATCTTTATCAAAATCCCAGTTCGCAATCGCTCCTTTTGTTTCAAGAGGTGGTTCATGTAGTTCTTTTGAATCTTCCCATTCACCAAAACTATTCGGGAAGTAATGGAGTCTTCCACCATAATTGCCATCGACACGCATTGCCCCATCTCGGTGATTGCTATTGACAGGGACTCTTGCTTGATTAACAGGAATTTGGTGATGATTAACCCCTAAACGGTAACGTTGAGCATCGCCATATGCAAAGAGACGACCTTGAAGCATTTTATCTGGAGAATGGCCAATTCCAGGGACTACATTTGCTGGATTAAAAGCGGCTTGTTCAACATCTTGGAAATAGTTTTCTGGGTTTTTGTTCAGTTCAAGGATACCCACTTTGATTAAAGGATAGTCTGATTTAAACCAAACTTTAGTTAAATCGAAAGGATTGTAAGGCATTTTTAAAGCATCTTTTTCTGGCATGATTTGAACGGATAACTCCCATTTTGGAAAATCTTTATGTTCAATGGCTTCAAAAAGATCTTGTTGATGACTTTCTCTATTATATGCAACAACCTTCGCTGCTTCATCATCCGTTAAATATTTGATTCCTTGTAAAGTCTTGAAATGAAATTTGACCCAGTATCTTTCGTTCTTAGCATTAATAAAACTGAAGGTATGACTTCCATAACCATTCATATGACGATAAGTGAGAGGGATACCTCTATCACTCATCGTAATCGTCACTTGATGCAAGGCTTCAGGCAAACTGGTCCAAAAATCCCAGTTATGGGTTGCACTTCTTAAATTAGTTTTTGGATCACGTTTGACTGCTTTGTTTAAATCTGGAAATCGCATTGGATCTCTTATAAAAAAGACTGGTGTGTTATTACCTACTAAGTCCCAGTTTCCTTCCTCGGTATAAAATTTTACTGCAAAACCACGGATATCTCTTTCAGCGTCTGCAGCTCCTCTTTCACCGGCAACAGTCGAAAATCGAACAAATACTTCTGTCTTTTTGCCAATTTCATTGAAAATTTTAGCTTTTGTATAGTTTGTGATGTCGTGTGTTACTGTGAAAGTACCAAAGGCACCACTTCCTTTTGCGTGCATTCTTCTTTCAGGAATGACTTCACGATTAAAATTACTCATTTTCTCTAAGTACCAGACATCTTGTAAAAGAACAGGCCCTCTTGGTCCAACGGTTAATATATCTTCATTGTCAGCGACGGGAGCACCAAAATCATTGGTTAGTTTTGGTTTCTTTTTCTTTTTTAAATCATCCATTTTGAAATCCTCCTTTTTGATTAATTATACCAATTAAATCAAAATGTTACAAGTCGAACGCAGAAAATAGTTAGATTAATTTAACTTATTAGTTTTTAAAAGCCATCGATTCAAATCAATGGCTTCATTATTTATAGTTGAATATGAATATCTCCTGAAACCGTGCTTTTACTAATAATTTCGATATCGGTATGGTTTTTATTTTTTATGGAAATATCTCCTGAGACCGACTTGAGTGATATGCGAGATGGGTAAAACTCGACTGCATCTATATCGCCGTTGACCGAATGAAGGGCACAATCTTGACAGACGGATTCTTCAATTTTAATATCTCCGCTCACGGTATTGAGTTTCATTTCTTGACCGACGTAAACATTTTTCATATGCATGTCGCCACTCACTTGCGATGAATTCAGATTTTCGATTTTCACATCCGTAATCATCAAATCACCACTCACGGTATTCCATTTGGATGAATTGATTTTTGCATTTAACATCGTCACATCTCCGCTTGTTGTTGAAAGCATTAAAGTATTGGCATTGAGATTTGCATAATATACATCACCACTGACGATATTGATTTGGAAGTGAGTGATAACAATGCTAATAGGAATTTCTAGAATCAATTGGATGTCATCGTTTTTTGATTTCATAAAGATAAAGCCTGTCATCTTCGGTGCTTCTATCACTAGTTCATTGTCTTTATAGATACAAGTATATTTGCTTATATCACCTTTTCCTGAATAATGGACATGAATTTGATTATCTTGAGAATGAACTATCGAAATATCTTCTGCGACTAAACTTATTTTGATCTTTAATTCATCAGATAACGTTGAAAAGTTTTTCCATGCATGATATCCTTCAGGAATATTAAAAGGCTCTGCTTCGTGGCTAGAGAAACTAGCTAGTTCTTTAGCAAGATTGACTGGATCACCAAATCGATTTTTCATTTCTTCTTCACTGAGGCCTTCTCGTGTTGCGTTTTGTATCATTTCTTCATGGTCCGCAATAATTTCGTTAATATCTTTTTCTAGCATGTGTTGTTTAATCAATTCGTTCTTTAAATCTTCTAAGAATTTCTTCATGTTTTTTTCCTCCTTGGTTGATGATGTGATAGACACCACCGATGAATGAATCCCATTCTTCTCTGAGTTGCATATAATACGTGAATCCTTTTTCAGACATTTTGTAATATTTTCTAGGTGCACCTTCATTTGATTCAACTAAGTAAGTCGTGAAATAACCTTCGTTTGTTAAACGTCTTAAAATGGGGTAGATTGTATTTTCATTCACATCGATAAACTCTGATAAATCACTGATGATTTGATAACCATAAGTGTCTTTTTCAACCAATGTGGATAAAACACAAAGTTCAATAATCCCACGTTTAAATTGTGCATTCACATTCATCACTCCTTTTCACAGCTAATTATAACACAGTACTATTTGTCACACAATACCTATTTAATCAATATTTGAACATTTGATTTTAAATCAAATGAAAAACGGAATTGCTTTAAGTGCAACTCCGTTTGATACCATATATTTAGTTATTTGCCGTAACAAGTGGGCGCGTCATAAGTAACGCCCTTCGTGTCGACAGTTACTTTTGTAATTTTTACTTCACTGACTGGACGATCTTGATATCCCGTATTCACAGTAGCGATGGCGTCTAACGTCTCAAATCCGCTGATGAGTTTTCCAAATGCTGCATATTGCCCATCTAAATGAGGACTATTTTTATGCATGATAAAGAATTGACTCGTCGCAGAATTCTTAACCGTGGTTCTCGCCATTGAGATCACGCCACGGTCATGTTTTAAATTGTTTTCAAATCCGTTACTTGAGAATTCGCCAGCAATGGTACAAGTTTCTTTTGAACCCATACCGCCTTGAATCATGAAATCTTCAATCACACGGTGAAACGTGGAACCATCATAAAAATGGTCATTTGCGAGTTTGATAAAATTACGGACGGTATTGGGAGCGATGTCATAATATAACTCTAATACCATGGGTTCACTGTATCCTTTTACAGTAATGGTGACGACTGGATTAGTGTTGTTACTGGTGTTCATAGTTGTTGTTTCCTTTCCGCACGCTATAAGCGTCATTGTTAAGATTAGTGTAGTAATCAGTAATAATTTTTTCATGCTCAACCTCGATTATAATATTTCAAAACCTATTATACACGAACCACAGTAAAAAATTAAGTAAAATCCTCTACATATTGAGTAAAAGTTCTTTTGATACAGCTGATTTTAACTAGCAAGAAATATACGT
>CAYIYY010000049.1:0-7544 GCA_964367605.1 uncultured Candidatus Izemoplasmatales bacterium
GATGGTGACCCGTACGGGGTTCGAACCCGTGAATGTAGCCTTGAGAGGGCTATGAGTTAACCGTTTCTCCAACGGGCCAAGCACAATGAAAACTAGAAAGTTTTCATCGTTTTATTTATTCTATTTTTAATTCTTTCAAGCCCTAATATTTTTAAAACATGATAGAAGTTTGGCGTATTCTTTCTGCCTGAAATCGAGATACGAATAATTTCAGCGAAATCACCGATATGTCCTAAATAGGCTTCTTTATTCTTCTTATATTCTTTTGCATTCGGAGCGAATCCTATTTCACTGCCTAATTGTTTTAAATTATTGAACCATGATTCTTCATCAAGGTCAAGCGCTGGGTTCGATAAAAACTTTTCAAGCACTAATATTTTTTGTTCCTTAGTAAAGACTGGGTTAAAAGGTAATTCTTGATTGAAAGATTGATCAAAGTATTCATCGTACATGAAATCAATGATAGGGAAGATATCACTATATCTAGTATAATCTTTTCTTGGTTTTTCTCCGCCTCTTTCAATGGAAAGAATCGTTTTAAAATAGTCGAAATCTTGATTAATTGCTTTTGCAAAATCAAGATGATATTTATTAGCCCAAGCGAGAGCCTTTTGACCAATTTCATCTGAACTCATTGCACCAAGTCTCTCTTTAGAAATCGATTGTACTTTTTCTAAATCAAAAAGAGCCCCATCTAACGTCATCTTATCAAACGACAAATTAAAATCATAAATATTAGCATTCAAATGATTGAGTCGCCACTCTTCAAAATTAGAGTTCGCAATCGTCATCAAATATTCCATGATGCCTTCAATCGGGTAACCCGCTTCTAAGAAAAATGAGACAGCTGCTTCAGGGTCTTTTCTTTTGGATAATTTTCTTTTTCTAGCATCTTCTAGTTTCATGATAACAGGTAAATGAGCATATTTAGGTTTAACCCAATCCATCGATTCAAAGAGTTCGATATGAATCGGTAAAGAAGGCATCCATTCTTCACCTCTTGTGATGTGAGTCGTTCTCATGAAATGATCATCCACTAAATGCGCAAAATGATAGGTAGGTAGTCCGTCCCCTTTCATGATGACGATGTCTTGATCATTTTGGGTTAATTCTAATGTTCCACGAATCTCATCATGAATCGTGATTTTATTGTCATGATGTCCCATCGATTTAAAACGCATAACATAAGATTCGCCGTTTTGAATTTTTTCAATCATTTCATCGACAGATAATTTGCGACAAGTCGCATACTCACCATAATATCCTGGATTTACCTTAATCGATTCTTGGTATTCACGCATTTGATTGAGGGTGTCATGTGAACAAAAACAAGGGTAAGCTCTTCCGCGAATGATCAGTTCTTTAATGATGGTGTCGTACAGTTCTTTTCTTTCGCTTTGACGGTATGGACCATACGCTCCTCCCGCAATAAAACTTTCATCGGGGTTGATGCCAAAGATGGATAATTCATTGAGGACTAAATCACCGGTGCCCGCAATCTCACGCTTGGTATCAGTATCTTCTAGTCTACAGAAAAATACCCCATTTGTTTGTTTAGCTAATCGCCATGATATTAAAGACGCGAATAAAGATCCCGTGTGTAAAAAGCCCGTTGGTGATGGCGCAAAGCGCGTCACCATGGCTTCATCCCCTAAGTTTCTTTTCGGATATTTTTTTTCTAAATCATTCAATGTCGTTTTAAGACTCGGATATATCAGATTAGCTAAAAGTTCAAGTTTTGTCATTATAACACCTCAAAATCAGATAAGATAATCATACCATAAAATCCCTTAATTTTCAAAGGAATTCCAATGGTTTTAAAGCAATATTAATCGAGTGGTAACGTGTAATTTTCGTGTAGCACTCCTGTATAAGGATCAATGACACTCACAACTTCTTGCAGATGGTTTGTATAAGTGAAGATTGTTTGGTAACTATCGAACGATACTTCAGCCGCAAGGCCAGTAAAAGCCCCACCAAACAAGTTTTCCTTAGTATCCACAGATTGACTCGCACTTCTTCTAGAAGCGATAAAATTGGTAAAATTGACGTTTGTGCGGTAACCGACTAAATAATCATCATTTCGGTAATTCTCATGATAGTTAAATTCAGTGTGTGCAGGAACGTCATCAGTAAAAGCGAGTAATTGATGTTTATGTCCACTAATGAAGACATCAAAGCCAAATGTATTTAATAATGGTGCCCACTCATTCAGGATTGAGTCTAAAAAATCATCTTCAACTAAAGCAACTGGGATATGACATATCCCCAATGTATATTCAACTGAAGGATCCGCAAAAGCGGCTTCATCAATCACTTCTTGTAAAAAGAGGGTTTGTTCATCACGATATAGATCATATTGTGCCGTATCATAATATTCCCACCATGTATCACCGTGATCTTCGCCTAAATCTAGAACGACCCCATAGATACTCGCTAAATTAAAAGTATAATAAAATTTCTCATTTAAACTTCCCACATATCGGTGTAATTGATCCGCATAAGTTCCTTTAACTTCGTGATTACCTCTCGCATAAATCACTGGTTTTTCACCTTGAGTGATATCATAAGCTAATTGTAAAATGACTTCTGCGTCACTGGCATCTTCGATATGATTCATGATATCGCCAGCCATAATCAATAAATCAAGGTCTTCTTCAAAATAACTAGCTGCTTTTACAGCGGATTTATTTTGAGTATGGGTATCTGAGACGGTATAGTATTTTAAACCATCAGAGGTATCAACGGGATAAAACTGAAAAGTCTTTTCTGTTGTACCCCCTAATACACCGGAATAAGGTCCGCGGTACAATACATGCGTTGATGATATGGTGTATGATTTGATAGAATCTAGTACATTCATTGGTACAACGACTTTATGAACTGTCGATTCAGACCGTTCTGAGCCAGCGTATAAATCATAATACACGTTATCGCCAATTCTTACCTCGGCAGTCGCGTGAGTGCTGGTCGTCCATACGATTTGATAGGTATCTTCTACGGCATAAACAACTGGTTTATTTGTCACATAATGAAATTCAAGATCAAAAGTGATAACCAAAAGTATTGCCACAAATGTCCCAAATAAAAGGCGTTTATAAAGTCGGTTTTTCGATAATTTACATGTTGGAAATTTGAAAATGATAAAATAGACAAAATACGTCAACATCAAATACATCAGTATTTCAACGAACGCTTTTACAAAATAACGGTAACTATCAATCCCTAAATAGAGCATATAAAAAAGCGCAATCGTCAAAGCAACTGAGAAGCCCATTAAAATATAAAGGTATTTATTTTTGATTTTGATGAAATGCAAGATGATTGATGCGATAAATAGAGCTGAAACAATTCCTAAAAAGATAAATTGCAAGGCATGGATTTTAAACATACCTTCAATGCCGGACCAAATTGATTTCATGGATAGATAGAGCGTAAAGTTAAATATCGCAATACAAGAAAAAATCGTTTTTTTCATGACAATCCTCCTGAATATTTGATTCTATTATAACGCATATGATTAAAAAATACGACTAGTGATTCATGTTTAGAAAAAGAAAAGAGGATATCAATCCTCTTAACAATTATTCAAATGGATAACCTAATACTTTTTCAACGAATATTTTAGCGAGTTCAGGGTCGAACTGGGTTCCTGCGTATTTAATGATTTCTTTTACCGCATCTTGATCACTCATCTTTTTACGGTAAACACGGTCAGATGTCATTGCTTCAAACGCATCTGCAATACAAATAATCCGGGAGAATAAAGGAATATCTTTCCCTTTTAACCCTCGTGGATATCCTCTACCATCAAAGTGTTCGTGGTGCGATAAGGCATACTCTGCTAAATTTGAATACTCATCGGCAGCTCTTAAAATATGATATCCATTTTCAGTATGGGTTTTAATTATTTCAAACTCTTCAGGAGTCAATCTGGCTGGTTTATAAAGAATATCATCAGGAATCGAAATTTTCCCTATATCATGGAAAAGCCCTGCAATTTCTAATTCTTTTAAATCATCGGATTTAACGCTCAGAGCGATACCCATCTTTTTACACAACTCGCTAACACGAGTTGAATGGGTTTTTTCGTCAACGAATTTATCGGTTAACGTTTTTAAAATCGCTTTAATGGCACTGTTCCTGATACTTCTACCTTCAGTAACTTTATTTCGGTACATTTGATTTTCAGCGTTTTTAATCACATCTTCTAAATCGAGAGTACCATCCTTCTTCATTTCATAACCAATGGCGACTGAAAGCGGAATGTTTTCAATGAGAATGTTCGATAATCTCAACTGAATCGTTTCTTTCATCGTATCGAGGGTTTGGACATCGATATTAAGGAGTATGATGGCGAATTCATCGCCACCGATACGGCATACAATATCGTCTTCTCTTGAGACTAATTTTAATACGTCTGCGACTTTTTTCAAAGCACGGTCGCCTGTATCATGACCATAAGCATCGTTTAGAATCTTTAACCCGTTTAAGTCAATCATCATCATGCCAAGCGGATAGTTATCTTCTTCATCTAGTTCGGTGAATGCTTCAACGAAATGACGGCGATTAAATAGCCCGGTTAAAAAGTCATGAATACTAATATATTCAATTTCTTTTTGTTTGCGCATCGGCTCTGTAATATCTCTTGAAATACCAACCGCACCAATGATGTTTTTAAATTCATCATACATCGGAGAAATCGAGGATTCAAAGTAAAGTTTTTGATTGTTTTTGATGTAAGTCCAATCATAAATGCTATGAATCCCTTTTAATGCTTTAGAATAAGCGATATCTCTTGCTTTGCCGTCTTCACCGAAGACATCCATCACTGTTCTACCAATAAATGCTTGGGGTTTAATGCCTAATGTATCAAGCCCTCGTCCAAAAACTGAGACAAAGGTTTTATTTAAATCAATTTCAAAAATGATATCAGCGGTTGATTCCATCAGTAACACAACACGTTGATTTTCAATCATGAGCTTATGTTGAACCTTTTGACGCTCATTGAAATAAAAATCAGTGGTATCCAAGATACGGTTAATTGCTTGTCTTATATTGAGATAATCATCTTTGATGGGTTCAGGCAAACGGTATTTCGGGGTTTTCGTCATATCGACGCTATCGATGTCTTCAAGCAACATCGCTAATGGTTGACGAATACGGCGGTAATAAATCACAGTTAAGATGACAGCGAGAGCAATTAAAGCGATCATCAATGTCGAGAAAATAATGGATAAAATCATTAAACTTGACGTAAACTCTTCTAGTGGTAAGAAAACACCAAGGATAAAATTATTGGAAGTAATAACCTTATATGAGACAACGCCAATTTTATTTTGAATTCTAAAATCATGGATCACACCACTGCCAGTTAAGTTAGCTAAGTTTGGTTCATATTCAGCAGCTGAATCCAGTTCTATAATGGTTTGATTTATCCCAGGGTACGCTAAAAGATTACCATTCGGATCAATGAGAAAGGCAAATCCCGACTCCCCGATTTCTTTTTCTGAAACAAGTGAAGTAATTGTACGAATATCAACGTCAACGGCAATAACTCCTAAAAATGTTTCATCTTGATCATAGACTGCTTTCGCAGCTGTCAAAATAACGCGGTCCTGGGTCGCATTGATAAATGCGGGTGTCAAAATAACATCGTCAGATGCAATGGCCATCTGGTACCAAATTCGAGTCGTTAAATCAAATCCGACGGGTGGAACAAAACCCGTGGAATTAATCATTGTTTTATCAGGCTTTCCAAAGTAAATGGAAGCGATAATCTCATTTTTTTCATCGACTTGTTGGATATATTGTAAGAAATCCGTATGATCGAAATCAACTTCTAAATGATTTGATAACGTCGATAAAACCGATCTTACGGATTCAAAATCAAGGTTAATCTGACTAATGGTAAGTTGTAATTCAATATCAAGAAGCTCTTCTTGTTTAGATTCTAAAGCCCGATAACTCGTGAAGAAAAACGTTGCTAAAATCGCAAATGAGAACAATAAATAAATACTCGCAAGTATGAGTGGATTTTTAAGAAACTTCAAAGTAATCGCAGCCTTTCTTTGATATTTATCTCTATTATAACCTAAACTTCGATATTGTAAATCTTTTTAAATTCGTTTTTCATTCTTAATGGAATTAAGAATATCGCAGACAAGCTAACAGCGGAAGCGCAGAGGATAATAAACCGGTATTCTAAGCCAGAATATTCCGCTATAAACCCAATCGACAGTGTCCCGGCAATGGTACCTAAATTCCATAACATTTGTTGCGTTGAATTAATTCGACCACGGATATGCCCCGGTAAATACGTTTGTGTTGCACTCATTCGAATATTGAAACTGGTGACGGATAATAAGCCAACAATAAAACTGACAATAATCATCAAAAAATAAGGCATATATAGGAGCGTCGCACCTAATATTTCTACAGTAAGATAGACACTAACTGCGATCAAATATTTTTTCGCAACGGGGTATTTAAAAAGATAATGAATCACACCACCTACCATTCGGCCAATTGCACTCGCAGAAATTAAGAGTGAAAAGTGTTGAAGATTCAACGTCGCGTGATTAATAAAATAAGGCATTCTTAATAAATCACTCGCAGCGTAAACAAATGAGAATGCAGCGAATAAAACGCCTATGCCTAAGATTCCTTTTTCTACTTTATAATACCTAATGCCTTCTTTTAAATCCTGAATGAAATGAAATTTGCTTTCAACGGGCTTGGTGTTTAATTTTTCTTTGACTTTAATTTGAGTTTCAATGGTCGCAGTAATCACAAAAGTAATGGCATTAAACGCCATTAATATTGCGACACCAAATTTGAAATTTTCAATGAAGAAAGCCGCAACTGGGGCCATGATGGCTGCTGAAATCGGCCAAATTAAAGAGGATATGGAATAGGCTTTTGAATGATTTCCATCGCTGATGACTTCAGGATACAAACTCATAAAAGCGATTTGGTAGACGGTATCGATGATGCCAAATAAAGAGGCAATCAATGTAAAGATAATGACATCGAAATAACCTGAGAATAAAACCAAAGCGACAATTCCGAAGAAAATCGAATAGAAAAAATCAATTGAATAGATTAATTTAACTCGTGAATGCCGATCAATAAAAGGACCAACAAAAATCGAAGTGATCAATCTTGGAACGATATTCGCAACCGTAAAAAGAGCTAATGTCAATGGCGACTGTGTCTCAATATAGATTAAAATACCAAAGGCAATCCCTGCGGCAGCACTGCCAAATGCGGAGATAAATGATCCAATGGTTAGAATTGTAAAATTACGGTTCCATAGTTTGTTCATAGGGACCTCCGAGTGAAATAAAAATCTAGAAAAATATTTCCCAACTCTATTATGATATCACATCTTGATGTGAAACCTAAAAGAGATTTTTTTAAAATCGAATTAATACCAAAATATTGTGATCATATAGTATCAAAAATCGTTTTGTTAATAAATTCCGACATAAAAAAAGATAACCCAGTGGATTATCTTTAACTTTTTAGTTCTTTCATTAGTT
>CAYIYY010000050.1:0-3634 GCA_964367605.1 uncultured Candidatus Izemoplasmatales bacterium
CCCATGAATATTATATCATAATATTCCCTTTTTGAGGGAGTTTTCTCTGATAATAAATCAAAAAAAAGACGGATTATTCCGTCTTTCTATAATAAATTATTCACGATTGATTTTGATGTCTTGAATAAGTCTGATAACCCAAATTACAATGAAATATATCGCAAGGATAAACAATACTCCAAGCACTGCTACAAAGACAATAGCTTGCCATTTAATCCATACCGAATTTACTTCAGAATTATAATTTATCAAGGTCAATACATTGGCAACTACACCGATTAAAGAAGCAATAGCGAGCAAGATATAACCACTCACATTGATGATATGTTTTCTCATAAGATTATTTATAACTTGATTTTAATTCAACCGTGCGGTTAAATACCAAGTTTCCTTTTATTGTATCATAATCAGCAGAAAAATAACCATTACGAACAAATTGGAATTTTTCTTCAGGTACGGTATCTTTTAAGGATTCTTCCACAAACCCATCTAACGTTTTCCAAGAATTAGGGTTCAAACGATCTTCTAATTTTCTGTCTGAATCACTATCGACCATCAATGGTTCAAATAAATTAAATTTAGCAGGAACAGCGGTAGTCGCTTCAACAAAATGAATATTTCCGTTTGGTTTTCTAGTATTAAATCCTGAACCTGATTTTGTTTCAGGATCATAAGTGCAATGTAATTCTTTGATAGAACCATCTGGATTATAAATAATATCTTCGCATTTAACAAAATAAGCATGCATTAACCGAACTTCTAATCCTTTAGCAAGACGTTTCCAACCTTTTTCTGGTGTACCATCAATGAAATCATCTTTTTCGATGTAAACTTCTCTTCCAAAAGCAATCTTTCTAGAGCCTAAGGCTTCATTTTCATTATTATTAGGTAATTCCAAATATTCAATTTCGCCTTTTGGATAATTAGTAATAACAACTTTGAGTGGATTTAATATCGCATTAACTCGTTTATTGACTAATTTCAAATCATCTCTTAAAGAGTTTTCTAACATCTCACTAGAGACTGTTGAATTGATCCTTGATAATCCAGTTGATAGGACGAAATGACGAATCGCTGAAGGAGTAAACCCTCTACGGCGAAGACCTACTAAAGTAGGCATTCTTGGATCATCATATCCTTTAACGAGTTTCGCATCAACGAGTTGTTTTAAGTATCTTTTTGACATGATTGTATTGGTAATATTTAGACGACCAAATTCATATTGATGCGGAACATGAGGCATTTCGCACTTTTCAACGAACCAGTCATATAAAACTCGGTGATCAACATATTCTAAAGAACAAAGTGAATGAGTAATTCCTTCAATTGCATCTTGTAAAGGATGTGCAAAATCATACATTGGATAAATGCACCATTTATTTCCCGTGTTATGATGATGAATATGGATGATACGGTAGATAACCGGATCACGCATATTGATATTAGGACTTGCCATATCAATTTTTGCTCTTAACGTTTTTTCTCCGTCTTTATATTTACCTTCACGCATTTCATTGAATAATCTTAAGTTTTCTTCCACACTACGATTTCGATATGGGGAGTCGGTTCCAGGAGTATTCAATGTACCACGATATTTTGACATGTCTTCAGCGTTTAAATCACAGACATAAGCTAATCCTTTTTTGATAAGCATGATTGCTCTCTCAAATGATTCTTCAAAATAATCTGATCCAAACAATACCTTTGCGGGATGATAACCTAACCATTCGATATCACCTTTAATTGCCTCTACGAACATAGCGTCTTCTTTAACAGGGTTTGTATCATCAAAACGGAGGTTTGTCTTTCCGCCAAACATTTTTGCTAATTCAAAGTTTGTGATGATAGCTCTTGCATGACCAATGTGTAAGTAAGCATTGGGTTCGGGTGGAAAACGAGTCATTATTTCTTTGACTTTTCCACTCGATAAATCTTCTTCCATAATCGTTTTAATAAAATTTGATGACATATCCATAATAAGTAATTCCTCCTAAACCTATTTGAGTACAAGCCTAGAATCAGCATTTAAGTAAAAGTCTGATGGGGTTTGTGTTTTTTGATATTTGAAATAGCCTGCAGCAGCAATCATTGCTGCATTATCGGTACAATATTGCATGGATGGAAAATAGACAGGAACGAAAGTTATACGTTCTATCATTTTCGCTCTTAATCCACGGTTTGCTGCTACCCCGCCTGCGACGATAATTTGTTTAACTTGATATTGTTTGGCTGCCTTTGCGGTCTTGTGAACTAAAACATCGGTAACTGCCTCTTGGAAACTTCTAGAAAAATCAGCGTTATTGATTTCTTCACCGCGTTGAACCTTATTGTGATGAAAGTTTATCACATGAGACTTTAACCCAGAGAAACTAAAGTTAAAATCATCGCTGTCCATCATGGGTCTTGGAAAATGATACACATCTTGTCCTAACGCCGATAACTTATCGACTTGAGGACCTCCAGGATAAGGCAAATTCAAAACGCGAGCGATTTTATCATAGGCTTCTCCAACAGCATCATCCATGGTTTCGCCTAACTTAATAAAATCGAAATGTTCCTTCATTAAAATTAATTCGGTATGACCACCCGATACAACCAGTGCCAAACAAGGGAATTCAATATCGCGTTCTAAGTTGTTTGCGTAAATGTGACCTGCAATATGATGAACTCCGATAAGCGGAATATTATAATTCATTGCAATCACTTTTGCGGCTGATACCCCAATTAATAAAGAACCAATTAACCCTGGTCCTTCAGTGACTGCAACTAAACCAACATCTTCATAAGAAATTCCTGCTTTTTTCATTGCTTGATCAAATACAAGAGTCACGCCTTTAACATGTTCTCTTGATGCAATCTCTGGGACTACTCCCCCATATTCTTTATGAATATCTATTTGACTTAATACGACATTTGAGAGAACTGTTTTGCCATCTTTGACAATCGCAACACTTGTCTCGTCGCAGCTACTTTCAATTCCTAATACAATCATTTATTTCACATCACTTTCGCTAAAGATTCTTTAGCATGAGATCGGCATCTTCACCGTTCTCATAATATTGTTTTCTAATTGCTACTTTTGTAAACCCATATTTTTTATAGTATAACTGCGCCGAAGTATTGGTTTGCCTTACTTCTAAAGTTAAAGTTGAAACTTCATGCTGTTTTAAGAATTCTAGCACAAAATCCATTAAGACAGAGCCCAAACCCTGTGACTGCATTTCTGGGATGACATAGATATTTAATATCTGCGCCATGGGCGAATCTATCCATAAACTAACGTGGCCAAGAAATGCCGAATCTTCGGGGTTTTCCATGATAAAATAATAAGCAAATGGATTGTTATCTAACTCGCTTTTTAGCGTTTCTTCCCCCAATGATTGCCCTAAAATATGGCGATCATTTAAGACGACGACAGTGATGTCACTTTCTTCCATAAACCGTATTCTCGTATTCATTTAGTGAACCTTGTTTCTTTCAGCTTCTGTAATTTGCAGATAGTTTGGAACTAATGCATGTACGTCTTCAACTTTTGTTAAAAGATTGCTATTGATTAATTTTATGATATTTGGCATCCCCTCTGATACTTCATCAAAACTCGTTTTCAAAGATTTTCTATATTCATCGAAATTGA
>CAYIYY010000050.1:3734-7485 GCA_964367605.1 uncultured Candidatus Izemoplasmatales bacterium
GAGTCAACAACGACACCATCAATCACTAAAGCGAGGTAAATAGATTTAGTTGCCGTATCGATTGCTAATAATTTCGAGGGCATCTTCATATATTCCACTTCCTTCCATTGTGACGATACGACTTGTTTCATTTACAACATCAATCGAAACTTCTAAAATTTCTTTTGGTAACATCCCTAAAATGTAAGGATACCATTCAATAACAGCTACTCCGTCACCATAGATAAAATCATCGAGTTCATAATCATATCCGATGTTTTCTAAACGGTAGACATCCATATGATACATCGGTATTGGTCCTTTATATACTTTTAGGATTGTGAAAGTTGGCGAGTTTACATTATCTTTGATTCCAATATACTTTGCCAAAAATTGGGTAAAAGTCGTTTTACCACTCCCCAAAGTTCCTTTGAGACCTATTATATAACCAGGTTTTACTGTTTCAGCAACAGATTTCGCAAGCAATTCCATATCATTCAAATTTTTAACAATAAAGCTTTTTTTCATCTTTTCACCCATTCAACTTACTTCATGAAAATTATATCATATATTGCTTTTTTATAACTTGTATATTCATTGATTTGCACGAAAAATTTGCGTAATTCACTATCGATATTCCTAATAATATGCTATAATTGTCAAACAAGGAGTATAGTCAATAAACGACACTACCTCATGACTATAATACATGAAAACCATGTTCCTGATTATTCATAACCCGTTATCAAGCAATAAAAAGTCAAAGAAAAGAACCTCAAAAATTGTTAAGTTTTGTCAAAAGAATGATATTGCTTTTAACCTTCGTTCTACTTTGAAAATTGACAATCTCAATGACTTTTTAAAGAAGAATCCACAAATTACCGATATTATCTATTGCGGTGGAGATGGATCATTTAACTATCTTGTCAATCATGTTGACGTTAATGCAATCACCCAAAGAATCCATCTTGCTCAAAGTGGATCTGGAAATGATTTTATTCGTACGCTAAAACGAATTCAATATGGTGAAATCTCGATTGGACAAGCCAATAATAACACCAATCCAGTCCGCTTTATCAACGGCTGCGGTCTAGGTGTTGATGCAGCTGTATGTCATTATGTGAACGCTGATACGAAAAAGAATAAACTCTCTTATTTTGTTAATACATTCAGAGCTATTTCACAGTTTAAGCCAACAAACATGGATGTTACCGTTGATGGAAAACTATATCATTTTAGTAAAACCTTCTTCGTTGCCGTCCAAAACGGGAAATATTTTGGTGGTGGAATGAAAGTTGCTCCTAATGCCGATCCTTCGAGCGATGAATACCAAGTGATTGTAGCACATAGCATTTCAAAAGCACTTATAAGCCTGTTATTCATAACAATCTATTCAGGTTTTCATGTTCATCTAAAAAAATGGGTTACCATTTTATCAGGAAAATCGATTAAAATCTCTTCAGATTTACCAAACTATTTCCAAACTGATGGGGAAGTTATAGATAATGTTAGTATTGTAGAAGTGAATAAGGCTATTACAAGAGACTTTTATGCCTATAATCCTAAAAATATTTTAAAGATAAAAGAAAACAAATAGAGTGATGATAGAAAATGGATAGCGCGGCTATCCATTTTTTTACTTTAATTTCTTTTCAAGTTCAGCTTTTAATGCTTCATATCCTGGTTTGCCCAATAAAGCAAACATGTTCTTTTTATAAGCTTCTACACCTGGTTGATCAAATGGATTAACTCCAAGTACATAGCCACTCACACCACAGGCTAATTCAAAGAAATAGACTAAATATCCAAACGCAAATGCATCAATCTTAGGAATAGTGATAACGATATTAGGAACTAATCCCTCTTCATGAGCAAGCAAGGTACCTTCAAAAGCTTTTTTATTAACGAAATCTAAGGTTTTTCCTGCAAGATAGTTTAAACCATCTAAATCAGATTTTTCTTTTTCAATATATATTTCCTTTTCGGGTGTTTCAACGTTAATAATCGTTTCAAACATTAAACGTCGACCATCTTGAATATATTGACCTAACGAATGTAAATCGGTTGAGAAATTCGCACTAGCAACAAAGAGACCTTGACGATCTTTCCCTTCTGATTCACCAAATAATTGCTTCCACCATTCCGAAAAATAAGTGAGTGAAGGTTCATAATTAATAAGCATTTCAATCGCTTTATTGCTTCTATAAAGCATATTTCGAATAGCGACATATTTATAAACATCATTTTTCTCAATATCTGCAGATTTATATTCAGATTTAGCTGCTTTCGCACCTTTCATCATTTCTCTGATATCAATTCCAGCAGCCGCGATTGGCAGTAATCCTACGGCGGTTAGAACACTGTATCTTCCGCCAATATCATCTGGTACGATAAAAGTTTCATAACCATTTTCAACCGCTAAAGTTCTTAATGCTCCTTTTGCTTTATCAGTCGTAGCGTAGATACGATCTTTCGCACCTTCTAAACCGTATTTTTCTTCAAGTAACTTTTTAAAGACTCTAAAAGCAACCGCTGGTTCGGTCGTTGTGCCTGATTTAGAGATGACATTTACTGCGAAATCTTTATTCTTAACATACTCAACTAATTCATTGAGGTAAGTAGAAGACATTTGATGTCCAGCGAAAATAACTTCAAGTTTCTTCTTTTGAGTAAAATACGGCGTTAACATTTCAAGCGCTGCTTTTGCCCCTAAGTAAGAACCACCAATCCCAATAACAATCAAGACTTTAGCTTGTTTGCGAATTTTTCTAGACGCTGACAGAATTCTCTTAAATTCTTCCTTATCATAATTACTTGGTAAGTCAACCCAACCTAAAAAGTCATTCCCTTTTCCAGATTTAAATTTTAACGTTTTATGTGCTTGATTAATCTCTTTTTGTATAACTTTGAACATTGACTCATCAACGAATGGTAACGCATGAGCTATATCAAGTTTTAAATATTTATCCATAACGATCCTCCTAAAAAAACACTCATTATTATAACACACTTCGAAATACGATTAAAGAAAGATTATATGCTAAAAACGCTTTCTTAAAATCAAAAAGAAAAGCGACCGATTATTTGTCGCTTTTTCCATAATTTTGAATCCATATTGGTAACATTGTCTTGAGCGGTTCGAAACCGATTTTTAAATGAATGTTGACATATTTCTTCTTATTGGTCACATTAACTTTCTTATAACTAAGACTGACCTTTTCATCGGCGTTGATATCAAGGATTTCTAATTTTACTACATCTCCGATTTTGAAATATTCTTCGATGTTCTTGACGTATCCGTCGCTTATTTCTGAAATATGTACCAATCCATCGATATTCTCATCGATTTTGACAAACGCCCCATATGGTTTGATTCCGGTAATGCGTCCTTTAACGACGTCACCTTTTTTCATATCAAACACCTCATATAGATTGTATGAATAAAGTATACCATAAGAATTAACAAAATTCATAAAATTTCGATTGATTTGAAAAAAAACGTTCGTAATTTCACGAACGTTTTTATATCGTATTTTCAGTTAAAGTGCAGAATTATGGGCAACCGAACTAGCCGCTGCGGCCGCTATCGCCCCGATGAGATCGTCCATAAAAGTATGGCAAACATCAGTATCTTTTCCGAGTTTATCTAGTCTTCCAATGATACCTGGTTTTGTTTTATCGACATAACCAAAATTGGTTAATCCGATTGAACCATAAATATTGCATATGGATAACACTAAAATTTCATCAATGCCATAGAGTGGATTATCAC
>CAYIYY010000051.1:0-5213 GCA_964367605.1 uncultured Candidatus Izemoplasmatales bacterium
CGATTTCGATTGAATCAACCGTTAGTCAGTACATGGATGCCATTGATGAACTCAATACGATTATGGATGAAATCAGTTCCATCAGTTTGTTAGTTCAAACCATTACCGGCGGAAACCCGGATGATGCGATTGACTGGGATATTCTGAAATATATTCCTACGTTAGAAACTGATTTATTATCCTATGCTGAAAAACTCGAATCAATCTACGAAACGTTAAGTCAGTTCGATGAAGGCACGACTTCCGCAGCGGAAATATCAACCCTTAATGTTGCCGCAAAACAACTCAGAAGAGTTGCGAAGACACCTAATCGGATTGGTTCAAAATTAGCTGAGTTTTCAGAAGGTAGCGGATCAGCTTATCAACTCATCGGTAATGCGATTGCTGCTTTATTATCACAACCGCTCAATATAGACGCCATCTATCTTTATAATGATGTTTCATTACCCAAACCCAATGGATCATTCTTTAGTCGCATTTGGGATGGTATTCGAAGTTTCTTTTATTCTTTCTTCGACACCAGATACAACGATACCGCCATTGAAGAAGGGACGTTAGAAGTTTGGGTTGGACAATCAAGTTTGTATTTAGATATCTTACAAAGCATGATTGACCAAGACTTTACGACTGAAACAGGGATTAAAGTCAAGGCTTCCATTTTAAGCAATACTTCAAAAATCGTATTGTCGAATGCAACGAACGATAATCCTGACGTCGTTTTATCGATCGACAATTGGAATCCTTATGCCTACGCGTTAAGAGGTATGTTAAAGGATTTATCTGAATACGATGATTTTGATGAAGTTAGTGCCAATTATTATGCGAATAACTTCACGCCTGTCATCTTTGAAGAAGGCGTCTACGCCATTCCGGAAACTCAAAGCGTATTCTTACTATTCTACCGAAAAGATATTTTAAATTATTTGGATTTAGATGTCCCAAGTACATGGACTGATGTCTTAAATATGTTACCAATATTACAAAGTCATCAAATGAATTTTTACCATCCTTTAGGTGGCGACGCTGCTTTTAAGGGGTACGGATTTACCAGTTCGTTGATTTATCAATTTGGTGGAGAGATATTCACTGAAAATGGTATTTCTTCGACATTAAAAGATCCGACGACGGTCGATGCAATTAAGTTCATGACCGAACTCTTTACGATTTATAATCTACCTTTACAAGTTTCCTCCTTTTTCGAACATTTTCGGAGCGGTGATATGCCGATCGGAATATCGACGATTGACCTCTATCTTCAATTAAAATATGCCGCTCCGGAGTTGTCCGGTCAGTGGGGAGTCACGGTTATCCCAGGAAGAGATTCCAATGATGACGGTACCATTGAAAGATGGTCAACGACTTACGGAAAAGCTTCTATCTTATTTGAGAATTCCGATATGATGGATGAAGGCTGGCAGTTGATTAAATGGTGGAATTCTATTGAAACACAAATCAAATTCATGCAAAACATTAAAACGGGATTAGGTGAAAAGTTCTTAATTTTATCAGCAAATATGAATGCCTTAGAAGCATCTGTATGGGATTCAGGGATTAAAGAACAGATCATCAATCAAGCAAAATGGTCAAGAATTCCTGCGGTTACGCCGGGAAGTTACATTGTTGAACGTGAACTGTCTTCGATTTGGAATAAGATTGTCATTGATTTGATGAATCCTTCGGTGGCGATCAATGAATCAATTCCCCGTGTCACAAGAGAATTAAACCGGAAATTCGATGAGTTTGGATATGCAACATCGACGAATCCTAATGGTGAAGTTTACTTAGTTCCAATGAATTCGAATATTGATCATTGGATAAAGGAGGCATACGGCGATGATGACTAGTCAAACATTAAATGCGCGTCCTGTTAAAAAGAAATTTAATACGTCTTATTTATTCGCACTGCCTTACATGGTTGTCTTCTTTACCTTAGTCGTCATATTAATCGTTATTTCCGTTGTATTATCATTAACCTATTATGATACGATTAATTTCCCGACTTGGATTGGACTCGATAATTATGTTGCCTTATTTACTCAAGATACTGATTTTATGCAATATGCTTTACCAACAACGATTAAATATGCATTAATCATTGGACCTGGAAGTTATGCTTTATCATTCTTAATGGCTTGGATATTATCACAAATCACGCATAAGTTAAGAACATTAATCGCTATTATTTTATATTCTCCATCGTTAACTAACGGTGTGTTGATGTCTGTTATTTGGAAAGTTGTATTTTCTGGCGATACGAGAGGTTATTTGAATTACTATTTATTAACGCTTGGGATTATCAATGAGCCGGTTCAATGGCTTCAAAATTCGGATATGATTTTTGGAATCATGATATTCGTTGGCATTTGGTCTTCGATGAGCGTTGGTTTCTTAGCGATGTTATCAGGTATTTTAAACATTAATAAAGATTTATACGAAGCTGCTTATGTCGATGGCATGAAATCAAGATGGCAAGAAATCTTTTACATTACCATTCCATCGATGAAACCGCAAATGTTATTCGGCGCCGTCATGGCCATCGTTGGAACGTTTAATGCTTCCGGATTAGCGGCTGCTTTATCAGGGTCTGTTCCACCACCGCAATTTGCAGGTTGGTTGATTGTTGACCATATGAATGATTATGGATTTGCACGTTATGAAATGGGATATGCCTCGGCCATGTCCGTTATCTTATTAATCATTGTTTTATCGTTTAATAAAATCTCTCATAAGTTATTCGGTGAGAATAAATGATGAAACTAATGAATAAAAAGAAGAACCTGACGAAGACCGAGAAAGTCATGTTCAAATATAAAAAAATGCGGAAAAACCGCAAATCGAAGTTCCAAGGAACCATGATTAATCCTTCAAGATTCCATGTCAGTCAATTGAAATTTTTAATTGTCTTGATTCCGTTCTTGATTGTCACGTTATTACCATTAATTTATATCATTTCACATGCATTTAAACCACTCGATGAATTATATGCCTACCCACCTCGAATCTTTGCGTCAAGAATTACATTTGATAATTTTCAAAATCTATTCTTAGCAGCGTCACAAACAGGGGTTCATTTTGCACGATATTTATTTAACAGTATCATTTCGAGTGCGTCCGTCATTTTCTTATCGATATTGATTGGTTCACTGGCTGCTTATTCATTTTCATTCTTAAAGTACCGAGTGAAAAAGACCTTGTTTGCGCTGAATCAAATCGCAATCATGATTGTACCAGTGGCCATATCGGTTCCAAGATTCATTGTCATGAATTCATTAGGCGTTACCAACACCATTTTCGCTCATATCGTACCCTTGCTTGCGATGCCTGTAGGTGTTTTCTTAATGAAACAGTTTATGGATCAAGTGCCAAGAGAACTCTATGAAGCATCGGTTATTGATGGGGCAAATAAGTGGCAAATCTACTTAAAAGTTGTGATGCCATTAGTCAAACCAGCACTCGCAACTGTCGCCATATTGGCTTTCCAAAACAGTTGGAACAATATTGAAACGTCAGATTTATATGTGAATAGCGAAGCTTTAAAAACATTGCCTTATTATTTTTCAACCTTAACAATGGGAACATCAGCGATTGCTGCGCAAGGAATGAGTGCAGCCGCCAGCTTAATCATGTTCTTACCGAATATTTTACTCTTCATCATCTTACAAAATAGTGTGATGAATACCATGGCTTACTCGGGGATAAAATAATGATGAAACATAAAAAATCTATCTTATTAGTCTTATTGACATTCATTATTTTTGGGGCGGTAACATTCCTATCACCCACTGTAAACGCAGCATCCGCTTATAAAACATATACCTTAGATAGAAACCATCAACTCTCAGAAACCAATGAAGCGTACGAAGCCGTATACATGGTTAGAACCTTATCCGATGGTTCGAAGTTGAATGGGGCTAAAGATATGTTCATTGATCAAGATGATTACATGTATATCGCTGATACTGGCAATAAACGTGTTGTTATCTTAGATTCAGATTTACAAGTTGTTTATACGTTTGGATCAGATTTACTCATTAAACCATTAGGCATTTTCGTTGTTGAAGATTATATCTATGTTGCCGATTATGGCGTAGGTCAAGCGAACACAGATATCGGCAGTATCTACATTTGGCATTTCGATAAATCGAAAGATACGTTAGAAGAAGCCATTGAGTTAGTGGACGTTTTATCAACCCCCACCAGTCCCATATTAGAAACCGATGGATTCATCTTTAGACCATTAAAAATTGCCGTTGATCAAAACTTCACGATGTATGTTATCAATGAAGGAACTACCTCAGGGGTGTTAATGATTAATGCTAGTAATCGTTTCATTGATTACTTTGCATCGAACAACATTGATATTACCTTATGGGAAAGAGTTCAAAGAATTATCTATGCAAATAATGATAACGTCTATTTGAGTAAAAATATTCCTGCACCGGTTACAAATATCACTTTAGATAATAAAGGTTACTTTTATACTGTTACTCAAAAACCACTGGATACAGCATTAGGCGACAACTTGAAAAAAGTGAATATCGGTGGAACCAATTATTTCTCTGAAGAAATGTTTGTGTATTCTGATATCGTTGATGCTTGGGCTGGTGATGTAGGAAATATTTACACGGTGACTTCAGCTGGATTCTTAGCTGAATATGACAGTCAAGGAAATCTCTTGTTTTTATGGGGTGGAAAAGGAACAGGCAATGATAAATTAGGCTTATTCTTATCCGCTTCATCCATTGCGACAGATTCAAATAATAACATTTACGTCCTCGATGACCATACGAGCCGTAATTCCATTCAAGTATTTCGTGAAACGCCTTTTGCTTATCAAGTCCATGAAGCCTTAGATTTATTTAATCAAGCTAGGTACGTTGAAAGCATTGAGGTGTGGCAAGAAGTTTTAAGATATAACTCGATGCTTGATATGGCATATCGTGGCATTGGACTTGGTTATTTGATGAATGAAGAATATGAACTAGCATTAGAACAATTCAAGATTGCTTATGATCAAGCCGATTATTCGGAAGCTTACTGGGAAATCAGAAATTTATGGATGACAGAAAATGTTTCGATGCTTCTTTATGTTGTTCTTGGGTTAGTAGCATTGCTTATCACTGTTAATTTAACCAATAAAAAGTATCATTACTTGACTCCTATCGGTGAGGCGATAGGTCAAGTGAAAAAATATAGAATACCTCGAGAATTGA
>CAYIYY010000051.1:5313-7423 GCA_964367605.1 uncultured Candidatus Izemoplasmatales bacterium
AATGTAGTCATGCTAGTGTGGGTCGGAATTTTATTGTTCTTCAACATCAAAGAAACGCATAACTATAGCGTTGGACAAACCATTGTAAATTTCATTTTAACGATTTTGATGATGGTGATTATCATTGTCGTTCTGATTATGGTTTATTTAATGGTCATTCAAGTGACGAACTTTGTCACAGATATCATAAAGGAAGTGATTTTGCGTGAATAAGAAATTTTGGTTGCTAGGATTAATCGTCACTTCACTTTCTATGTTTTTAATCATTCCGTTGATTCAAGCGAAAAATAATAATATCACCGGTTTGATGCAACAATCAACTTATAATTTATCAACGGACTCCAATTTCTTTGGTCAGGCTGAAAATACAACGCCAGTCGAGATTGAAGCGGCTCCGGATTTGAAATTACTCGGTCTAGGATATCAAGTTGTTAGTGAAACAGATGAGTTGAAGCTTTATGTCAAAGAACGTTATTTTCAAATTGCTGTCCTTGATAAAGCAAGTGGCTATATTTGGTATTCTGTCTATCCGGATTACTTACAATTAGGACTTTCAGGAACTTCGAGATTCTTTATCGAATCAGGTGTCATCATTGAATATTATAATCTTGACAACATTTTAGTTGAAGATTCAAAGAGCTATGTTTCTGGAACTAAATATAACGTTGAAGTGGACTATGATTATGATTCCGTTGAACAAGGATTCAAAGCTCATCTTAATTTTAAAGATCAAGCCATTGAATTTGATGTTTTAGTTCATATCGAAGGTGGACAGTTAAAGGTGGCTCTTCCGATTGATTCATTAGTTGAGGGTGACATTGAAAAACAAGTTTTAAATATCGATGGAACCACATCGATTAAAACAACGTCTTATCGTTTAAAATCGGTTTACGTATTTCCTTACTTTGGATCGAATAACTATGAAATCAATGGTTACTCGATGATACCTGATGGATCGGGCGCACTGATTCGCTACACAAATGTACGTTCATCTACAGCGTATACCAAACGGATTTATGGGATTGATGAAGGCATCTCTGCTTTCAAGGCAGAAACATCAACTTATTATCTTCAAAATGAATTAACAGCGAGTTATCCTGCTTATGGCGTTAATCATGGTTATGAACAAGCCGCTTTCTTAGCGGTGATGACAAAAGGCGATAGCTATACCGAAATTCATTCCTATCCCTATGGATATAACGCTTATCCACTCAATACGACCTTCTTTAAATTTATCATTAGAGAACGTTACACGATTCAAACGTCTTCTAATTCCTCAGATTCATTCCAATTAATCAATACTGATCCTTATCCGACTGATTATACCGTGACGTATTATTTTATTTCAAACACGAATGCAAGTTACTCCGGCATGGCTCAAGCGTATAAAGAAATATTGTCGCTAGATAAGGAAACAAAACAAGGATCAAGTCTTAACTTAACCCTCTTGGGAATGGACTATAAAGGCGGATTATTTGGTAAAAATTATGTTCCAATGACCACTTACGATGATGTCGTAACGATAGCATCGGAGTTAAAAACACTGGGTATTCACAATTTAGACATTGTCTATACTGGATGGAGTAAAGGCGGATATTACGACAATGAATTAATGAAACCTGTCGCCACTTCAAAACTCGGTGGAAAAAAGGGCTTCCTCGACATGATGTCTTATTTAAATGAAAACGATATTGACATTTATTTTCAGTCGAACCCCTTAATTTCATATCAAGCGTCACTTGGCTCAGGGGTCGTTAAAAAAATTACTTTATCTTCTTTTGCGACGTCAGCGACGAAATCTTCTTTATTTCCTTACACGTATTACACCAATCCCGAAGAAGTCGCAGACAAGGTGTTAAGATTTAACCGGTTATATGAAAACTTAGGAATTGATTCACTGGCTTTATCTACGGTAGGATCTTCACTCTTCTCTTACCGCGATAATCAAATTAATTTTTACAGAAATCAAGCTTTATCAATCATACAAGGTGAAATTGAAGCATTAAGCGCTTATCAAATCGGGTTATATCAACCGAACAGTTATTTATGGAAAATGACAGATACCTATTACCAAGCACCTGTTGAATCGAATAAATATGCTTATATCACC
>CAYIYY010000052.1:0-7382 GCA_964367605.1 uncultured Candidatus Izemoplasmatales bacterium
AATTATTTGATCAAACCATTCAAATTCCTTGGGAAGAATATTTGCCAAAAGATGCCAACTTCCCAGTGAACGGAAGCTCTGTTAAATCAACGTTATTTAGTATTTCTGATTGCCAAGCTTTAGTCAAAAAAGCCATCGTCGAACGGTTAAAACAACAGTATCATGTAGCTTGGTTTCCTGAAACAGGCAGTGAATATATCGTTAAAGTTTCGATGCTGAATGATATTGCGACGATTACCCTTGATACAAGTGGCGTTGCTTTACATAAACGTGGATATCGTCAAAATGCAGTGACAGCCCCTTTAAAAGAAACGCTAGCTGCTTCAATGATTATGCTTAGTTATTGGAATAAAGACAGAGTATTATTCGACCCATTTTGTGGATCAGGAACGATTCCAATTGAAGCTGCCATGATTGCTAAAAATATTGCGCCTGGACTATACCGTGATTTTGCATCGAAACATTGGTCTTGGATTAGTGAAGAAGTTTGGAAATCGGAAGTCAAAAACGCTTTTCAAGCGATTGATCACGAATCAAATATTCAAATCTATGCTAGCGATATTGATGCTTCTAGCATCGAAGCAGCGAAAGAAAATGCAGAAGAAGCAGGGGTCATCGATTGCATCGAATTTCAAGTTTCAGATTTTAAATCCGTTAACTATGACATTCCTTATGCTGTTTTAATCACGAATCCCCCCTATGGCGACCGATTAACTGAAGAAAACTATCATATCAATCAACTCTATCAAGATTTAGGAAAACTTGTCTCTTCATTACCTACATGGTCGGTTTATGTCATAACTTCAAATACCGATTTACCGAATTTGATTAAACGAAAATTGGATCGTGAGAGAAAACTCTATAACGGCAATATCGAAACACATTACTTCCAATACTATGGACCAAAACCCTCTTTGAAATAGCTTAAAATCACGATAATTCCATCGTGATTTTTTTTGTTTATATGACATCCTGATTATTTTATGAAAGATAACACATATTAGTTGAAATAATATGCTTTTTAGCATACTATGATGACTGTCGAAAATTGGTTGATAAGAAGCATCTGATTCGAGTATTTCTAATGTTGATTTTAACACAATGTTTGAATCAATTCTTCCAATATTGAAGGAGATTTATGGCGGATACCTCTAATTTATCTTTGCGAGAATCTAAAAGAAGAAACATGATTCTCAATGGAAATTTATGGAAAACGGTATTTTGGATCACAACCCCGTTGGCGATCTATGCCCTTTTTAACTATTTCTATGGTTTTATTGATTTCTTACTCGTTTCAACCATGGGTACAGCGGACGTCGCGACTGTCTTTTTTATCGAAGACATTAAAGGAGCTATTTCAGCCATAGGTGGTGGCATTGCGATTGGTGGTGCTGTCTTCGTTGCGAGACACTATGGCGCTAATGATTTAGAATCAGCGAGAAAAAATGCAGGTCAAACATTAATATTAGCATTAAGCATTAGTATTATCATCGCCTTATTTGTGATGATTCTTGCGATGCCTATCTTAAAATTATTTAATGCGCCAGATGAGATTATTTCGACAGGATTAGGCTATTATCTCGTTCAAATGGCATCGACCGTCGTTATTGCGGTCAATGCAGTGTACATGGGGATTGAAAGATCTAAAGGCAATACTACCATGGTTATGTTACTCAATATCATCGCGATGGTCATCAAATTGATTCTATCAACGGTATTTGTATTAGTTTTGCATAGAGGCATTATCTTTGTTGGATATGCCACTTTAATTGCTCAACTATTTTTAATGGTTTTAGGTGTTATCATCTTATTTAATAAGAAGAATTCAATTGCAATCCGGTTTAAAGATTTAGTGCCTGATAAAACAATAATGAAAGCTATATTAATCGTCGCTATTCCTGTTATTGGCGGTAAATTCTTTTTTAGTTTAGGAAGAGTCATTGTCAATGGCATCGCTGCTATTTATGGTACTGTTGCGATAGCTGCTTTTGGACTTGCTTCTAAATTAGCGGGTGGTCCAGGCGCGATTGCTGGCATTTTTGAAGAATCAACCGCGTCGATTGCTAGCCAAAATATCGGTGCAGGTAACTTAAAACGTTCGTTTAAAACATATATAACTGCGAATACACAAGCTATTATTGCTGGATTTATTGGGATGCTTATTGTCGTATTGTCGATAGATACGATGATTCCTTGGTTCACCACCAACAGTTCACCTGAATTTGCGACACTAGCGAAACAAATCTTTGCTTTTGAGAAGTTTTCAATTGTGACGGGAGCGACCACTGGTATTGTGGCTGCGTTATTCATTGGATTTAAAATCTCTAAAGTAACATTAATATTGAATCTATTTAGAATTTATGTTTTTCGAATCCCAGTACTCTTATTATTTATTCATTTAGGAACAGGTCCGGTTGCTTTAGGTTATGTCATGTTTATATCTAATACTTCGACAGCTGTTGTTGCGTTAATATTCATCTATTTATTTTACCGAAGAGTGAGACATTACGGATATCTCGATTTGAGATATCAAGATAACCCTCAATTGACTTAAATTATGATAGAAAAGAAAAAGTGTACCAAATTTTTGGCACACTTTTTTGTTATAAAATTTAGTAAGTTTTTTTAGCTTTTTTCTGGGACGATGGTTTTGCAACTTCGCCAGGAGCTAAAGCGGCTTGTTCAAGCTTTGCTTTCGGCTTCTTCATATTGCTTTTGTCGTTGTGCTTCTTGTCGTTCTTGTCCATTTTTAGTGCTCCTTTATGATCGAATAATCGATTATTGTTGTTTGAAGCTAAAAATCTTCCATTGAACTAATCGGTCATCATTTATGACCAATTATATTATATCACTGATTAGTAAATAAAAAAGATGTCTATCGAAATTTATTTAAAATGATGATTGATGACAGACAAATAGATAGTTGAGCAAATATCTTGAATTCAAGATAATTTTGTCTTATAATACAGTTATCAAAACAAGTGGTGATGATATGGAGAATTCAAATTTAAAACTAGTGATTGCTTTGGCCAAAACTTATAACTTGTTATTTAAGAAACTAAATGATCAAGTGTTGGAGTTTGATTTGAGTTTGACTGAGTTTGGTGTCCTTGAAATGTTATATCACAAAGGGAAACAACCAGTACAAAAAATAGCAGAAAAGATTTTAGTTACCAGTGGAACAATTACTTATGTTATTGATCAATTGGTTAAGAAGAATTACGTTGTAAGAAATAAATGTTCTGAGGATAAAAGAATCACTTACGTTGAATTGAGTGACTTAGGAACAAATAAAATAAAAGAAGTATTTCCTAACCATGTTGAGTATTTATCAAATCTATTTAATTCCATTGAAGAAGATTCAAAAGTGGCATTGATTCAACAATTAAAAGATATGCAAAAATCAATGAATGATTTTTTAGGAAGTGATTAATTATGATAAAAAAGATTCAATCTTCTCAAATGGGAAGAGGTTACCACGGGTGGTTAAAAAGCCTATTTCACTTCTCGTTTGCAGAATATTATAATCCAAAGAATATGAATTATGGTGTTTTAAGAGTACTAAATGATGATTTAGTACAACCCAATCGTGGATTTGATCCTCATCCACATAGAAATATGGAAATTATTTCATATGTTGTTGAAGGTCAACTGACCCATGGTGATAATCTTGGAAATAAGCGTTCAGTAGAACGTGGAGATATTCAATACATGAGTGCAGGCACAGGCGTGATTCATAGTGAGCACAATTTAGGCAATGAAACATTAAGGTTTTTACAACTATGGATTATTCCAGATCATAAGAATCATCAACCAAGTTATGGCGATTACCATTTTGAAGCCGCTCATAGACAAAATAGGTGGTTAGAGGTGGTTTCTTCTAAATCAGGAAACGCACCCATCAAAATCAATCAAGACGTTCATATTTATGTGACCGAGTTATCAGATCAAAAACAGTTATCTTTGACGGTTGACAAGAACCGACAAGCATATCTCGTACTGATCGAAGGTGAAGCAATAATTAATGATGTCTCATTATCGATGCGTGATGCATTAGAAATCAAAGAGGAAACGATTGACATCCGATCAATTGGAAAATCGCATTACTTAGCAGTTGAAATGGCGTTAGACAAATAAAAATAGAATAATTAAAATATAAAAGGAGAATAAGAAAATGGAAAATAAATTAACAATCGGTATCATTTTAGGAAGTACACGTGAAGGAAGAGTGAGTCCTCAAGTTGGCGAATGGTTCAAATCGTTAGCTAGTCAAAGAAAAGAAGCCACATTTGAAATAGTCGATATTAAGGATTATGATTTACCTTTTTTAGGGACAAGTTCTGATATGGAAGGAATTATGAAATGGAACGCAAAACTTGCGAGCCTTGATGGTTTTGTCTTTATTACATCAGAATACAATCATTCAATTCCTGCTTCATTAAAGAATGCATTAGATTTGGCAAAGGATGCTTGGAATAATAAGGCAGCAGGTATCATTAGTTATGGTTCAGCTTATGGCGCAAGAGCAGCAGAACATTTAAGAGGGATTCTAGGCGAATTACAAATCGCAGACGTTAGAACTCAAGTTTTACTTTCATTGTTCACTGACTTTGACGCAGCGGGTCAATTTAAGCCAATGGCACTCCATGCTTCAAACGTCAATTCAATGCTTGACCAATTATTGAATTGGAGTAAAGCACTCAAAACAATACGATAAAATAGATAAGCCAAGTCAATTGGCTTTTTTATTTGATATGTCAAATGAATTTTATTTGTAATGATTGATAAATTGATATATTATATATAAGAGATAGAAAAGAGAGTGAGAATACTTATGCCTAAAAATTATTTTAGTCTTGCGAGTAATGAATTAAGAGATAAGTACCATATTGATATTATTCAAGATGTCCTACTCGGGAAAAAAGACCGAGTACTTTTATATGGTGATGTTTCTAATACTTCAAATATTCGACTGAATCTCATTTCAGGTGACTTATCTTTACTGGGGTTTGAACATTGTGATTCTCTCAAATTTCATGATATTTTAAATCAATTTGACTACCAAAATAAATACGCTGAAATCGCCGGTAAAAAAGAGTATTTTGACTATGTGACATCAGAGTTACTCAAATTTAACACCGAAACAGACATGACTTTTCCAATCAATGTGAATAACAAGCGGATATGGTTAAGAATTAATAAATATCCCATTGAGAAAAATCCTCATATTTGCTTGTTTATCGTGATGAATGTAACAGAATTGATGAGTGCTGAAGAATTAATCTATGAAAAAACACATAAGGATTCATTAACCGGTTTATTAAATCGATATTCTTTTGATTATCATTATGGATTAAGATATCGCTGGGAAAATTTACATGCAATATACATGGATTTAGATGATTTTAAGTTAATCAATGATTTAGAAGGACATGCGGCAGGTAATGAGTTTTTGATTGTATTTTCTCAAATATTGAAGGCGTTAGAATCAGAATATAACCGTTTTTATCGTTTAGGCGGCGATGAATTTGTGGGTCTGTTTTTTGAAGATGAAAAAACAGTTAAACAAATCGCTGAAACTATTATTTCTAAAACGAAAGCAATTCATTCTGATAAATTTCATAAACAAGTGTCAGTATCTATTGGGATTGTGAAGGCAGTACAAGCAGAAGATCTCATCCGAAAAGCTGATGAAGTATTATATAAAGTAAAAAACGCAGGCAAAAATCATTATCTTTACGAAATTGAAAAATAACAGGGTGCCGTTGATGAATAAACCATTCGAACCCTTTCCGACATTAGAAACAGAGCGGTTATTGATAAGAAGAATTGAACAATCAGATACTGAAGATATTTTCTCAATGAGATCTCATATAATGATGCATGAATACACGGACACTCTTCCAGATACACAGGTCGTTCAAGCCTCGAATTATATTTCAAGAATCCATAAAGGATTGAACGAAAAAATATTTATCTTATGGGGTATTGAATTGAAATCAGAACATAAGTTAATTGGTACTGTTTGTATATGGAACCTCGATGAAGTAACAAATGGCGGTGAATTAGGATATGGTATTCATCCGGATTTTCACCACAGAGGTTATATGAAAGAAGCATTAATACCGGTTATTCATTTTGGACTTGGTACGATGAATTTATCAATTTTAGTAGCCTATACTGAGATTAATAACCTTCATTCAATTCACCTACTTGAGAAATTGAATTTCCACAGAAATAAAATCATCATAGAAAAAGGCCAAAACAAAAATCAAGATTTTCAAATGGCGGTTTATAGTTTATCGAAATAGAATGTCAAATCGACATTCTTTTTTATTTTTCAATAAGTTTTAACTTTGACTTGTTACTTAAGTGCTGTATAATTAAATTAGCCTAAAATACGGCAAATTATTCCCGAAAGGACTGATGTTTTATGAAAAAGATGATCATTGTAACAACGAATCACATCATACCGGAGGGAATTATTAAATAAACCCTCCAAAAAAGGAGGAAAAAATTGAATCAAACAGAATTATCATGGGTCGGTCTTGATGAAGCGACAATTCAGTCCTTTTCAAAATACGACCGCTACCAATTAGCAAGAATTTCTTATCAACAAAAAGATCTCTATACCGTCATCTCGGCTATGGGGACACACCAAGCACGGATTTCAGGAAAAATGATGTATGAAGCATTATCTTTTATGGACTATCCAGCCGTGGGTGATTGGGTCGCTTTAGAATATAACGATTCAGTATCAATCATCCATCATATATTACCTAGAAAAAGTGTTTTAGAACGAAAAAGCTCAGGCGTGACTTCTGAAGGTCAAATCATCGCCACGAATTTAGATGTTGTGTTTATCTGTATGTCCCTCAATCATAATTTTAATTTGAGGCGATTAGAAAGATATTTAGCAGTTGTCTTTGCGAGTGGCGCAACTCCGGTTATTTTATTAACAAAATCGGATTTAACCGATGAATTTGATTTGCTTTATAACGAAGTCAAAAAATGCGCAGAAAATGTTATGATTTTGAAAAGTTCTTCGGTTGAAGAAAATGGATATGAACAAGTTAAATCCATCATTCATAAATCAAAAACATATGCATTTATCGGTTCATCCGGTGTTGGTAAATCTACCCTGGTGAACGCTTTACTTAATGACTCTGCAATGGAGACATTTGAAGTAGGGAAAATGGCTAAGGGAAGACATATCACTACTTCAAGATCATTATTTGTAACTGAAGAAGGTTATATAATTATTGATACGCCAGGAATGCGTGAACTACAATTAGACCAAACAGATCTTTCACTCTCTTTTTCTGATATCGAATCACTTTCTAGTGACTGTAAGTTTAATGATTGTACCCACACATTTGAAC
>CAYIYY010000053.1:0-7370 GCA_964367605.1 uncultured Candidatus Izemoplasmatales bacterium
TAATTAATCCTCCAAAATTTTTATTTTTATAGTTTAATTATACCACAAAATATTTGTTATTGGTAGTCATTTGCCTAAGGAATGTTTTATCTTAAAAACGCAGAAATAAAGAGTTTGACTAATTCTGGGTCTAGTCTTGTCCCTGAATCCTTTAACAAATCCTCTTTGATTTCTTCTTTCGTGAAAGGCTTTCTATAAGGCAGTTTACGACTCATCCAATCAAAAGCTTCTGCTAAATGGATAATTCTTGAAAACAAAGGAATTTCCTCGCCTTTTAATCCTTTAGGATAGCCAGATCCATCCCAGTTTTCGTGATGAAATAAAACATCTCTCGCAATCTTTTCATAATCGTTAGATCCTGCCAAAATACGGTATCCATATTCAACGTGCTGGCTAAATTTATCAGCTTCATCGGGTGTTTTTTGTCTGTATTTCGCTAAGATATTGTCATCGATGGCGATTTTTCCAATATCATGAAATTCTGCGGCTTTTTTTAAGGAGTCAAGGTCTTCATTGGATAATGCTAACATGACGCCAATCTTATAAGATATCTCAGCTACATGAATCGAATGTTCCTCTAATTCTTTGTTTTTAGCATATAACGTTGAAAGAATTCCTCGAATAATATCGCCTCTATTCTTCCAAGACGCTTGTAATTTTGAATGGTACATCTCAACTTCGGCGTTTATTAACAATTGTTTTAAGTCTTCGGTATCGGTCGTTTTCGTTTTAAATCCGATCGAGATGGAAGCTTGTATGCCATGATAAACATGCTTTTCAACTTCATTACGAACAATATCACACGCTTTTTTTGCTTGAAGCTCCGTCGTATTTGGTAATATAACGACAAACTCATCGCCGCCAATTCGGAAAATACAATCGATACAATTGAAACTAGATTTTAAAATATTCGCTGTATCAATTAACAATTGATCGCCAACATTATGACCAAAGGCATCATTGATAATTTTTAATCCATTGACGTCCGCGCTAATAATTGAAATTGGAAGATTAGAAACAACGTCATAATTAAATACTGCACTTTCATAAGCTCTTCGATTTTTTAATCCGGTTAAGGCGTCATAATAACTTAATCTTTGAATTTCTAATTCTCGTTCTTTTCTTAAAGAAGTGTCTTGTAGGGTTCCACCGATAATCAGAGGTTTATTGTCTTTAGTTCTTTTGAGGATGGTTCCTCTAATGGTTGTCCAATAGTAGAGACCTTCTCTGGATTTGATTCTAATTTCTGTTAAGAAGAAAGGTTCTTTTCCTGCCAGTACCGAATTAATACTTTGTTCCGCAATTGCCCAATCTTCGGGATGGAAAATATCGCGAATGATATAATCAAGGGTTCTGATGGTTTTATCATGAGGTATTTCAGCCAAATAAGGCATATCAGCGTTAATTGTTAAAGCGCCGGTATTCATATTGATTTGCCAGATACCGGTATTAGTTAAACAAATGACATCTTCTAACCTGTCAAACGTCATATGTTTTATCCGTTTTGATAAAGGTCTCGATACGTGCTTTAAATAGATATAGAGAAATACAACAAGCATGATAAATAGCGATCCTAAAATAAAAGTAATTAAATAGGACCATATCGAACTAAAACGGAAAAAATCCGTTAGAAAACGGATTGATTCAAATGATTTTGTTCTAAGGATGTTACTCATTTGTTGTTCATGCATTGACAATAAGATTTTAAGCATTCATCAACCCTACCAAGCAATGTGACACGTATTTTTTTAAAAAAGTCTTCCGACTTCATAACGGAGTTACTTGCGGTTTTATTAAAGATTCAAGTAACTTTCGTAAATGACGATACATGAGTAAGACCGTGATGAAATTATTGATAATTAAAATGATGCCAAAAGGAATTAAATCTGCGATAAAATAAGCCCACAAATCAAAAATTCCTTGTTCGATATACTTTCCTGGGATATAAAACCAGCCATAGATTAACCCAAATACAGCCGCAAAAACAAGTGTCCAGACGAATTTTTTATTCGCAAGTGCTTTTGAGACTAAAACTAAAGTAATCCAAGCCAAAAACATTCCGGGAGTATAAAGAATTGAAAAACTACCAAAAAGGAGATTATCTAAAAAAACGTAAGCGGTTATAATCGATAAAGACATTCCAAGTGGTAAAGCCGCCCCATAAACCATGATTAAGACAACGGTCAATTGGACATTAGGAATCCCTGATAATATCAATTCTTGAACATAAAGAACCGTCACTAGCATCGCTGCTAGTGTTATTTGTCTGATTGTTTTATTTGTTCTTGTCTTAGTATAAGACATGTTTGAACGTGTAAACATAACCATCAACGATCGCTGCACCGTCGACGCCGGTTGTAGCGTACTCGTTATTGATATAAAATGCTAAATATTCAATGGTTGAATCAAACGCTTGAATGTCATCAAGCCCCATTAAAAAAATGCCATAAGTTGGTGTGTAATCACACGCCGTTGATGCTGTACCCTCTTCGGTCGGACAGTAAACGGTGAAGTTGTCTTGAAGCAGACCCAGCAAAGTGTCGCCTTCATAAAAATCAACTTCCACTGACTTAACTAATACATCACTTGAATTGTAAAGCTCAAACGTCACTGTTCCGAGCCCTGTAGCCGTTACTCTGCCACAAGCCATCAAAACGAGTGATACAAACATGAGAAGCATGATACCCAGTACTTTCTTCATAATTTTACCCTCTTTTTTTATATTTTTGAACAGGTAGGTCTCCCGACTCATATAGGACTATATATACGGTTGCTGGCACAGTTTGGGGCTTGAACCCAATTCCCTGTTATACACCTGTTTCAAATCATTTTCAAAGACCTTTTTAAAGGTTCATTATGATTATATCATAGGTTGAAAAAAATGTATCAATAAATATTGATTTTTTACATTAACTTAACTTACTGAGTACCGTCATGATTTCATCAATTTTTTGTGCGCCTTCTTCATTCAAAGATTCTCTAACACAACTTTGAAGATGAGCTGATAATACGGCTTTATTTGCTTTTTTGATAATAGCTGTCGTTGCTAGTAGTTGATTTGAAATATCAATACAGTAACGGTCTTCTTCGACCATTTTAATAATACCTTCCAATTGACCTTTGGCCATATTGAGGTATTTCGTGACTTGTTTATGATCTGCTTTCATCTTATCCCTCGATTTTGCCTGGTTTATAACCAGCTTCTTTAACAGCATTTTTTAAAGTAAGTTCATCAACGGATGCACTAGCTTCAAACGTTGCTTGTCCTAAACGGAAATCGACAGTTACGTTTTGAACGCCTTCTAACGCTTTTAGCGCTTTTTCAACGCGCATTTGGCAGTGCATGCAACTCATGCCAGAAATTTTCATTGTTTTCATATCATTCACGCTCCTTTTTTAAGTGACTTGGTAAGAAATTTCTTAATCTTAATGCATTTAAAGCAACAGATACTGATGAAATACTCATCGCTAAACTACCGAGCATCGGGTCTAATCTTAAACCATTCCACCAGTAGAATAATCCTGCCGCAATTGGAATACCAATGATATTATAAAAGAATGCCCAGAATAGATTCATTTTGATGTTGTTTATGGTTTTCTTTGAAAGTTCTACGGCTCCTAAAGCATCTCTTAAATCATTCTTAATTAAAACGATATCAGCACTCTCAATGGCAACGTCTGTTCCGGCACCAATGGCGATACCGACATTTGCTCTCGTGAGTGCGATAGCGTCATTCACCCCATCGCCCACCATCGCAACGATTTTACCTTGTGCTTGTAAAGCTTTAATATGTTGTTCTTTTTCTTCAGGTGTGACTTCCGCGATGACATGGTCAATCGCTAATTTTTGACGGATGGCTTCAGCGGTGACTTGATTGTCTCCGGTTAACATCGTCACAACAATTCCCATCTTTTTAAAACCAAGAATGGCTTCAATTGAACTTTCTTTAATGGTATCAGCAACGGCGATTAATCCGATAATCTCTTGATCATTTGCGATGTAAATCGCTGTTTTGCCCGCTTTTGCGAACTTATTCGCAATGACTTCTGCTTCATTCATAATTCTACCTAACGAAGTCATATATTTGATATTGCCGATATAGTAATTGATTTTTTCGATTTGCCCCTGAATGCCAAGACCGGGCAATGAATCAAAGTTTTTTACTTCTGGTAACACATAATTTTTAGAAATTGCTAGGGTCGTGATTGCTTTGGCAATCGGATGTTCTGAGGATGATTCCAATGCATAAGCGACCGTTAGTAATGCAACTTCATCAGTATTATTTAACGGATATATATCAGTGACTGAAGGGGTTCCATAAGTAATGGTTCCTGTTTTATCTAAGACAACATCTGTGATTTTATGCGCTGTTTCTAAGCTTTCAGCGGATTTAATCAATATTCCATTCTCTGCGCCTTTACCGCTAGATACCATAATCGCTAAAGGCGTTGCCAGTCCTAAGGCGCATGGACAAGAAATGACTAATACAGTTATTCCCATCGATAAAGCAAAACTAAAGGGTTGTCCTAAAATTAACCATGTCATAAAGGTTATTAATGCGATACCCATAACAATCGGGACGAACACACCTGAAATTTGATCTGCTAATTTCGCAATCGGAGCTTTAGAAGAACCCGCTTCTTCGACTAATTTAATAATTTGTGAAAGCGTCGTATCAGAGCCAACCTTTGTCGCTCTAAATTTAAATGCTCCCGTTTTATTCATCGTCGCAGAAATGACGGTATCACCGACGGTTTTATCGACAGGCATCGATTCACCGGTAATCATTGATTCATCAATCGATGATAACCCTGATATAATGACACCGTCAACGGGGATGCTTTGACCCGGTTTTACGATAATGATATCGTCTTTTTTTAAGTCAGCGACGTTTATTTCAACGACCTCACCATTAACTTCGACAAATGCCGTTTGCGGTGCCAGTTGAATGAGTTTTTTGATGGCATCTGAGGTTCTGCCTTTGCTTAAAGCTTCTAAATATTTACCCACTGTGACGAGGGCTAATATCGCACCAGCTGCTTCAAAATAAAGATTCATCCGGTATTCATCAGCTAAAGCCATATCATGTCTACCAAGCCCAGTACCAATCATGAATAACGCAAAGATACCATAAATTAAGGCTGCACCTGAACCGATGGCTACTAAAGAATCCATATTGGGACTTCTGAGCCATAACCGTTTCAATCCAACTTTGAAATAGGCAACGTTGGCCCAAACAATGGGTATTGTTAGTAAAAATTGCATTAATGCCATATTCATTGAATTTTCCATGCCAACTAAGAATGCAAGCTGCGGCGCACCTAACATATCTCCCATCGAGATATAAAGCAATGGAATAAAAAAGATTAAAGAAACGATTAATCTTGATTTCATGCTCTTAATATGTAAAGAAGCCGTTGATTCTTTCGAATCTATCTTAACTTCTCCTGCTAATTTCGCGCCATACCCGCCTTTTTCAACGGCTGATACGATATCTTGCGGTGTTACATGATCTTCAAAATCAACGGTCATAGAATTATTAATTAAAGAAACGTTGACTTTTTTAACGCCTTTGACTTTTTTGACGTCTTTTTCAACATGCGCGACGCATGCAGAACAAGTCATTCCTGATACATCAAATTTTTGTTTCATCGGATCACCCTTTCAATACCCCGTGGGGGTGTTTGACTTTAGTATATCACTTGGGTATTAAGACGTCAAATCATATGCAAAAAAAAGAAGCTCCCGAAGGAACTTCTATTATTTTTTAAGGATGTCTTTTTTCTTGACGAGTGACATAATCTTTGAGTTGGGATTGTTTTGTAACGATTCTTCAAAGACGTCATAATGTTTTAATACCGGCAATAACTTTTCCATTAGATATTTTAATGATTTTGCATTGTAGTTTTTCGGAACGAAATCAGAATATTTATTCTTCATTTCTGTTGCGATTTGAGCGTACAATGCTCTTCCTGATTCATCGATCAGTCGTTCGATGATTTCACGCATCGTTTCAAGTTTGTCTTGTTCTAGAATTGGTTTATGTTTTGGTTTCTTCGAAGGTTTAACTTGTGGATGACTTGTATGGTTAGGGATTAGTTTTGGCAATTCATCAAATTTAGGGAGATTTTCTAAAACAATATGATCGGTTTCTCCTAAATAGATAAATTCAGAGAACGCATTGACGAAGGACTTGATGGAGTTTCTACCGCCCATGCCGATAACAAGTTTATTTCTTTCTCTTAATTCTTGGACTAACCGTGTTAAATCAGAATCAGAGGAGACGATACAAAAAGTATCAACGTCTTTTTCGTATAAGATAATCATCGCTTGAATGACAAGCGATAAATCACTGGTATTTTTACCTTTTACAAAAGCGAATTGATGATTAGCGACAATCGAGAAATTCTCGATTTCTTTTTTCCAAGGAGAAACCTGAGGGTTCGACCAATCCGCAAATATTTGTTTGATGGTGACTTCGCCGTAAGATGACATGGTATCAAATATTTGTTTGGCATTCGTTGAACTCACATTTTCAGCGTCAATTAACACCGCAACTCGTTTATTATATTTATCCATAATTCCCCCGATATATAATCTCTAAATTTATTATACACGAAAAAACAATTTTATGTATAAAAAAAAGCGAATCCAATCGGACTCGCGAATCTTTATTGCCAAGGCGGTAAAACAATTTTATCGATAGCGTCTAAATCGGCATCACTAATTTCAAAGTCCCAAACGTCGATATTATTCGCAATTCTCGAAGGCGTCACTGATTTTGGAAGCGGTAAGAATCCACGTTCTAAACTCCAACGAATAGCAACTTGTGCCAGTGATTTCTCATATTTTTCTGCCATTTGGTTCATCAAATCGACTTTGAAGAGTCGGCCAGTCGCTAATGGAGAATATGCTTCCGTTAAAATGCCCAAAGGTTTTGAATAGTCAACTGTTTCTTTTTGAGTGGCTCCTGGGCATAAAAAGATTTGATTGACATGAGGGACAAAACCGGTTGCTTCAATGAGTGGTTTCAAATGTTCAGGACGGAAATTTGAAACACCGATGGAACGAATTTTACCTTCTTTATAAAGTTCAATAAATGCTTTCCACGTTTCAATGTTTTGTGCGGTGTATTCTGTGCCATCGCTATGAACACTCCACGGCTTTGGCGCATGAATTAAATACAAGTCGAGATAATCGACACCGAGTCGTTGTATTGTTTTCGCAAATTCATCTTTTGCGACTTGATAGCCTTTGAGTTCGGCTTTCAGTTTTGATGTAATGAAAACTTCTTCGCGTTTTAATCCGGAATCTTTAATCGCTTTTCCAACCGATTCCTCATTGCCATAAGCGGCGGCGGTATCGATAT
>CAYIYY010000054.1:0-6902 GCA_964367605.1 uncultured Candidatus Izemoplasmatales bacterium
ATTTACGTCATTATCATCACAGGAGTTGTCTTCTTAGTGTCTGGGTACTTTTAATAAAAAGAATCTGCCAACTATCGATGGCAGATTTTTATTTTGCATTTTTTAATATCCTTATAACATATAAATTATTTTTTCGTTCTTGTCCGATGGTTGTTTGATTTTCATGTCCCGGATAGACGATGATTTCATTACTCATCCAACCAAACAAATCAACGATTGATTTTTCAAGGAGTTTTTGTGATCCCGAGATTAAGTCCGTTCTTCCAAGATCACCTTCAAACAAGGTATCTCCTGAAAACAACATATTCTGATAGAGAAAACACGAACTTCCCATCGTATGACCCGGTGTATGATAGAGTGTCAATTTATCTTTAGCAAACTCAATTGTATCTAAATGTTTTAATTGAATAATCGCTATATCATCCTTAATTCGAAAGGAACTTCCAAACATCGTTGAATAATTCAGTTTATCATCGGTTAGCATTGGTTTATCACTATCATGAATGAAAACGGTAAATGCATACTTTTTCGCCAGTAATCTAATATCACGGATATGATCAAAATGACCATGGGTTAAAAGTACTTTTGAAAGTTTCAATTGATGAAGCTCAATGTAAGCTAAAATTTCTTCACCATTAAACCCCGGATCAATGACAATACATTCTTCTTTATACGCCAACAAGTAAGAATTGACACTTGCATGATTTTGATGAAAAATAATCGGCTTCATTATTTAACCAAATAGGCAGCACCATACATGCCTGCATCATTTCCTAAAGAGGCGATAACCATTTTTTGATCTTTGATAAATGGTAATACATAAGGATAATAATGCGCTCTAATTTTATCGAGTAAGAAATCGCCTGCGTTTGAAACGCCACCCCCAAAAATAAATAATTCTGGGTTTAAAGTAAAGGTGACTATACTCATCGCATAAGCGAGGTAATCAGCAGCTTCTTCAATAACTTCAAGGGCAATTTCGTCGCCTTGTTTAGCCATGTCAAATACTCGTTTTGCACTAAAATTGTCGTATTGTCTTAACGTACTTCTTTGATTTGATTCTTTTAGTTTTAATTTGGCTAAATTAACGATGCCCGTGGCAGAAGCTACAGTTTCAGTACATCCTGTTTTTCCGCAATTACAAGGTAAATTATGTAAGCGGTCAATGAGCATATGCCCTAATTCACCGCCAACGCCATTTAACCCGTCAACGATTTTCCCATCCACTAAAATACCGCCACCGACGCCAGTTCCTAAGGTAAACATCACAACATTCTTATAACCTTTACCACTACCTTGAAAGACTTCGCCGGCACAAGCCACATTCGCATCATTCGATACACGAATGGTTACTTGACGGTAAGGAAAATATTGATAAAACTCTTCAACGACATTTTTCTCTCCCCAACCAAGATTTACGCAATTTAAAACAACGCCATCACTGACGGGACCTGGTACACCAAAACCAATGCCTTCAATGTTAGAAACATCGACCTTACTGATAATGGATGTTGCTATATCTTTTAAAATAAACTCACCGTTATGACTTCTATCGGTTGGAATATCCCATTTTTCAATTAATATTCCTTGTAAGTCAAAACGTCCAATTTTAATGGATGTTCCACCCACATCTACCCCTAATAAATATCTATTCATTCAATTCACCATCCCAACAATAATTATACCATGAAACAATATTTTCTATAGTGGCGATTAAGCCCTAAAAAAGAAAAAAACTTCGATAATCGAAGTTACTTTTTCTCGCGATGAACTGTTTGCTTTTGACATTTGGGACAATATTTTTTAACGTCCATACGATCAGGATGCAGTTTTTTATTTCTTGTCGTGCTATAGTTTTCTTCTTTGCATTCAGTACACTTCAAAATAATTTGCGTTCTCATAACAAATCCTCCATTCAGCCACTTATATATTTTATCTTTTATTGTCAAAAAATGCAAGTATTTAATTTGCCAAATACAATTGCTGGTTGGTAATAAAGCGTCCAAAATGGGATTTGACCATTTTGGACGCACCATTCACTTATTTTATAACGCGAATCCGGAAAATGCCACTGATCGTTTTAAGATTATTTTGGATTTCTTCAATCGAAGCATTATCAATATCATAAACCGTATAAGCAACGTCACCTCGAACATTATTAACGAGTTTCGTAATTTTTGTTTTTGGGTTCTTACTAATTATTTCAGTTAAGGTATTGAGTATTGTGGGTTTGTTTTCATGCAAAATAGCCAGTCTAACGTCGCTTTCACAAAGTGGAAGGTCACAAGCAGGGAAATTAACGGAATTAGCGATAGAACCTGTTTCTGCATAATTGACGAGTTGTCTTACCGCCATCATCGCACAGTTGTCTTCGCTTTCTTCTGTCGAAGCTCCTAAATGCGGAATACATAAGACGCCTTCCATATTCGCAGTTCTTGGATTTGGGAAGTCAGTTACATATTTACGAACCTTTTTCGCTTGGATTGCTTTTTCCATTGCATCATCATCCACTAAGGAATCACGAGAGTAATTGAGAATAACAACGCCGTCTTTCATTAAAGAAAGCGTTTCTTGATTAATCATACCTTTGGTATCGGGTGTCAATGGAACATGCAATGTGATAAAATCACTTAACGCATATAATTCATCAAGTGAATCACAAAATGTAAAATCAGTTGGTAAAAGATGACGTCTTTCTTCTGTGAAGTAAACATCAAATCCATAAACTTTCATCCCTAATGCATGACAAGCGTTAGCAACTAATATTCCGATTGCTCCAAGTCCAACAATGCCAATGGATTTACCTAAGATTTCAGTTCCACCAAATTGGGCTTTTGCTTTTTCAACTGTTTTTGCGATTTCTGGGTCAGAAGCATTATTATGAACCCAGTTTAAGCCGCCATGGATATCGCGAACGCTCATAAGCATTCCGGCTAAAACAAGTTCTTTGACACCATTGGCGTTTGCGCCAGGGGTGTTAAAAACAACGATTCCTGCTTTGGCGAATTTATCAAGAGGAATATTATTAACGCCAGATCCAGCTCGTCCAACAGCGATTAAATTATGAGGAATTTCCATGTCGTGCATCACAGCACTTCTAACAAGAATAAGGTCAGATTCATGGACATCTTTCGTAATTTCATAGTTCTTAGAGAGTAGGTTTAATCCATATTGCGAGATATTATTTAGGCAATGTAATTTCATTTTATCACCTATTGTACATGCTTGGCTTCAAAAGCCTTCATGAAGTCAACTAAAGCTATGACACCTTCGATGGGCATTGCGTTATAAATACTAGCGCGCATACCACCAACAGAACGATGACCTTTTAAGTTGTCAAAGCCGGCTGCTTTCGCTTCTTTAATAAATAAATCGTCTAATTCTTGATTGCCTGTTACAAAGGTAACATTCATTAACGAACGATCTTTTTTAACAACGTTGGCTTTAAAGAGTTTGCTTTGATCTAAGTAATCATAGATAACGGCTGCTTTTTTCTCATTATAAGCTTTCATTGCGGTTAGTCCACCTTGTTCGAGCAACCATTTAAAGACGAGTCCACAAATATAAATACCATAAGTTGGAGGGGTATTATACATGGAATTATTTTCTGAGTGGGTAATATATTTTAGCATAGTCGGTGTTTGTGGTAAGGTATCTTCAGTTAAGAGATCATTACGAATAATAACGATTAATGTTCCTGCAGGGCCAATATTTTTTTGTGCGCCGGCATAGATTAAACCGTATTTTGAAACATCGACCGGCTCTGATAAGATACAAGAAGACATATCCGCAACCAATACTTTGCCTTTTGAATTCGGTATTTTATGGAATTTCGTCCCAAATATCGTATTGTTATCGCAGAAATGGAGATAATCAGCGTCAGGAGAAATCGGTAAATCATCACAATCAGGGATATAAGAAAAAGCTTTATCTTCAGAACTTGCGACTTTATTCGAAGTACCAAATATTTTAGCTTCTTCATAAGCTTTTTTTGCCCATTGTCCTGTCACAATGTAATCACCAACACGGTTCTTCATTAAATTCATCGGGACCATGGCGAATTGCATGTGTCCGCCACCTTGTAAGAATAGAATGGTGTAATTATCAGGAATGTTCATGAGTTTCTTTAAATCAGCTTTGGCAGTTTCTAAGATGGATTCAAATATTTTAGAACGGTGACTCATTTCCATAACTGACATGCCTGAACCTTCATAGTCAAGCATTTGTTCAGCCGCTTTTTTTAATACTGCTTCCGGTAATACGGCAGGACCGGCAGAAAAGTTATAAACTCTTTTCATTGTGTACCCCTTTCAATTATTTTATTTTTCGACACTCTAAATAATATCTTTTTTCTGATGCCTCTCCCATAGAAAATGATTTTCTAGGAAGAACACCATAATGTGCAACGTATTCAAAAATATCAGATTTATCGATGGGTGGTAACGTGATACCAATTGCGGTCGGATGCTTTTTACAGATGGATAATAACGAGTCTTCACCATGAACATAATCGACTTCAACGTCTTTGTGATTTGATAAGTAATCATCAATGTAGTCTTGTACTAAGCGAATCGCTTCAGGTGCGTTATTGGTGATTGGAAAATCGATTTTTTTGGTTTTTTGATGAACGATAAAACAATCGGAGGCACCATTCGCTAGTTTCATTAAGCCTTCAACGAAATCTTCTTTCGCATGAAATAAAACGCGGTGAATCGGTTCGAATTCTAACCCTTCGTCATGAATGTTAATGAGTTCAACCATCGCATAGCGACTTGGATGCGTCTTTCGCTCCATTTCGTTCAGAGTTGGTTTGATTAGTTCCCAGCACGCTTTCGCAGTCGCTAAAGAATGGTTACCATCACCGACGATAAATAAAAGATTATCTTTTATGAGTTTTTCTAAATCAGAGATAATATTTTTTGTCTCATCAATTTGATAGCCAGTTAAGTGACCACCCTTCATATTTAACTCAAAATCATAAATTTTTTTAAAATCATGACGTCTTTGATAGAGATTTTCAATGATATGCAAATCACGATCATCCATGAGGAGTTGAATATGAGGAATTTCTAGCAGTGCATCTTTTCTAATTTTTACACGGGGTGGTATTCGTGATACAACCGTTTTTTCAGTTGCGCGTATGAGAGAATTGGTCTTTTCAGAATAATCATAAGCATCTAAATCAACGCTGATGACTAATCCTAAACGTCTTTCTTTATAAAAAGTCTTTCGATCAACTAAAACAAAACATTCTTGTGGTTCTTCAAAATAACCGTCTTGAAGGTACTTATTCATATGTTGATTAATTGATTTTATTCTTTCGTCTTCATTTTTTCCTAAGTAGACTTCGGGGAAAATCATCTGTAACGTTGAAGGAGCATCCTTCACCGATTCAGATAGTTCTTGCCAATACTCAGGTTCACTGGTGAATTGGTCACAAGCAATGACTGACCATTTTTTGAGGTCAATCGACTGTTTTGGCAATAAAATATTTGGTGCTTTAATCACATTCATTCCAAATCTCCAAATTATACGCCTTGTTGTAACATGGCTTGATAAACTTTGATAAATCCGGCAATATTAGCTCCTGTGACTAAATCATCAGGTTTGCCTGTATACATCATGGAAGCTTCATGAGATTTTCTGAATATATTTTTCATAATTTCATGAAGTTTCGCATCTACTTCTTCAAAAGTCCAATTTAAGAACATCGCATTTTGCGTCATTTCTAAGCCAGAAACAGCGACACCACCGGCATTTGAAGCTTTACCAGGAGCGAACAAGATATGGTTATCTTGGAAATATTTTGTTGCTTCAATGGTTGTAGGCATGTTTGCGCCTTCAGCGACTAACCAGCAGCCATTAGAAACGAGTTCTTTAGCAGAGTCTAAATAGATTTCGTTTTGAGTTGCACATGGCATTGCGATATCACAAGGAATTTTCCAAATATCTTTAGTAGTTGGACTGAAAGTAGCTTCTGGATGATAAGCTCTATATTTATCCATCACAACAGAATTTGTTTTTGCTAACGTTTTGATGAGCTCAAGGTCAATCCCATTTTCATCGCGGATTACACCAGAAATGTCACTCATACCGACGACTTTTCCGCCGAGTTCATGGACTTTTTCTGCTGCCATCGATCCAACTTTACCAGCACCACTGATAATAACTCTTTTATCTTTAAATGTATCATTTTTAAAGGTTTTTAACATTTCTTCAACGAAGTAACATAATCCATAACCTGTAGCTTCAGCTCTTCCTAAAGATCCACCAGATTCGATACCTTTTGAAGTAAAGGTTCCACTGAATTCGTTTTGAATTCTTTTGTACATACCATACATATATCCAATTTCTCTAGCGCCTACGCCTAAATCTCCAGCAGGAACATCCATTCTTGGTCCGATATGACGATATAATTCAAGAATATAGTTTTGGCAAAATCTCATAATTTCATTATCACTTTTGCCAGCAGGATCAAAATCAGATCCGCCTTTAGCTCCACCCATGGGTAGACCCGTTAAAGAGTTCTTAAATGTTTGTTCAAAACCTAAGAATTTCATGATTGATTCATTGACGGAATGATGGAATCGGATACCACCCTTGTAAGGACCAATTGCTGAGTTATATTGAACTCTCATTGCGCGATTCACTTGAACGTTACCAGCGTCATCAACCCAAGAAACGCGGAATTTGATGATTCTTTCTGGTTCTACGATTCTTTCAATAATCGCATTTTTTTGAATTCTTGGATCTTTTTCTACAAGCATGTCCATTGAAGTTAAAAACTCTTCAACTGCTTGAAGAAATTCGGGTTGATCATGATACCTTTGGGACAATTTTGCATAGAAATCATTGAGATACGTACTTTTAAACAATTTGAATTACCTCTCTTGTCTATTATA
>CAYIYY010000055.1:0-6857 GCA_964367605.1 uncultured Candidatus Izemoplasmatales bacterium
AAATTATCCCGCCTTTAGTGGAAGAATATTTCCCACAAATCGATTACTGGCCATCCTCACCTTCCTCAGGATCGCCTTTTAAAGATTCTAATTCAGATAATTATGGTGACATGCATTATTGGGGTGTTTGGCATAATAACGAACCGATTAGTTATTACCGTCATTACTATCCACGGTTTATGAGTGAATTTGGGATTCAATCCTTCCCATCGATCAAAACGGTGAATACATTCGCTCGCGAGGACGATTTAAATATCTTCTCATATATCATGGAACAACATCAAAAGAATAATACAGCGAATGATAAGATCCTCAATTACGTCGGTAAAATGTTCCGCTATCCCAAGGATTTTGAATCGTTACTCTATGTATCACAACTGATTCAAGCTGAAGGTGTGAGATACGGAGTTGAACACTGGCGAAGAAACTATGGCAGATGTATGGGTGCGCTTTATTGGCAACTTAATGATTGCTGGCCAGTTGCATCTTGGTCGAGTATCGATTATTACCACCGATGGAAGGCGCTTCATTACCATAGCAAGAAATTTTATCAACCGATTCTTATTTCAATCCAAGAGAACCACAATGAAGCTGACATTTATCTAACTAACGATACTTTAAAAGATGTGTCTGGAACATTGACCTATCAATTGATGGATTTTAATGGCAATGTATCATTAACCGAATCTCTTGAGGTAACGATTAATGCTCAATCAGCGGCAAATTACGCCCATGTTGAAACTCATTTAGACCGTCACTCATTAATGGATAAAGTTCTTTACTGTCAATTTGTGGTTGCAAATGAAATTGTTTCTGAGAATCAAGTTTCATTTGTACCGGATAAACACTTAATATTCAAAAAACCAACCATTGAGTATAAGGTTGAGAAGGTAAATAACGAATATGCTGTGATACTTCAGTCAAATACATATGCCAAGTACGTTGAACTAAGTTTTGATGATTCCGATGAATTGTTTTCGGATAATTATTTCTTCTTAATACCGAATCAAACAAAAACAATTCATTTATCAACTCAAAAATCACCAGAAGAAGTTCAGGTATTATTAAAAATTAGGTCATTATTTGATACGTATTAAACCTAGAATAAATGAAGGGGGATTTAAAATGGGTGAAAAAATGAGCATGTCAGATCTTGCTAAAGAACTCGGAATTTCTAAAGTTTCTGTTTCTAAAGCATTGTCAGACAAAGAAGGGGTTTCTGAAGAACTGAGAACAAAAGTAAAAGAACTTGCGATGCAAAAAGGATATCGACTCAATAATTCTGCTCGCAGTCTAAAAACGAACCGTCAGTTCAATATTGGAATACTCATATCAGAAAAATTTATTCTTGATAAGGAAGCTTATTATTTCTCAGTTTCAGGCGAGATTATTCGAAAACTTGATGATTATGGCATTTCTGGTATTATGGAGATCATCAATTATCAAGCTGAAAAAAATTGTTTGCCTCCCCGAGTTTATAATGAGAAAAAAGTGGATGGAATTATCGTTTTAGGACAATTAAGATCTGAGTACTTAAAAATGATTGAAGAGATTAATCTTCCTGTTGTCTTCTTTGATTTCTATGTCAAAGATTCAAATACCGATTCAATTGTCGCTGATAACTTTTTCTCAGGTTACGCCTTAACGAATTTATTGATTGCAAGAGGGCATAAAAAAATCGCCTATGTCGGTTCTATCATGGCAACCTCTTCAATCCAAGACCGTTATTTAGGATACTATAAATCATTAATTGAAAATCAATTACCTTTAAGAACGGACTACGTTATTGAGGATAGAGATGAACATGGACGATTTATTGATTTAAAACTTCCCACTGATTTACCAACGGCGTTTGTTTGTAACTGTGACCGTGTTGCTTATTCACTGGTGAATGAGTTACGAAAAATCGGTAAAAATATCCCAACTGATTGTTCCGTCGTTGGATTCGATAATTCGATTTTTTCTACGATAACGGATCCACAAATTACAACCGTCGATAATAATATTGATAAGATGGTTTCTACAGCAGTCAAGGTGATTGTGAAGAAAATAGCTAACCCACAAAGAACTTATGACCGGATATTAATTCCAGGCACGATTATCGAGAGAAGTTCTGTAAAAACCTTAAAAATTTAGCATGAGGAGCTTTGCAATGAAAAAGAAATTACTTTTAGTTCTAACGATACTAAGTTTGTTTCTCCCCCTCTTTGGGTGTGTTGACAAAACAACAACGACTTTAAAAGAAAATATTGTCTTAGAAACAAACAAAGACAGTTTAATCATGGCTATTGACAGTACCTACCAAATTGACTATACATTAACAGGCAATTCACCTTCTGATAATACAGTGGTGTCATTTCAATCATCTGATATCACAATCGCAGAAGTATCTGCTTTAGGATTAGTTTCAGGTGTTTCTGCCGGAGATTGTATTATTACTGTTCGATATAACGAAGACGTATATGTTACGATTGATGTAACAGTTTCAGATGGTTATACCGTCATTCCGCCTAAAAAAACCCAATATTCATTAGGCGATAATTTAAACTTGTTTGGAGCGTCTATAGAAATAAGAGATAATGATGATGTGTTAATCAATACTGTTTCAATTACCACAGAGATGATTACAGCCTATAATCCAGATTTGACCGGTTCTCAAATCGTTCAATTTGAATATGAAGATATCGCTTATGGATTTGAAATCTATATATTAAGTGAAAAACAATCAGCATCCTTATTCGCCGATGTTGTATTAATCAGTGAAACGGTTGAAGCGGGAGAAAAAGTAGAGTTCATGTTGACACAACTTGATTTAGCTACTTTTCTTGAAGAAATAGAAAATGTCTACGACTATTCAGAAATTCATGTTTATGCTTTATTCACCGCTCCTGATGAAACGGTTTCTAAAGTCAGTGCATTTTGGTTCCAAGAATTTGAGGAATCAATCACTTATAAAAATGTCAATCAAAGTCTCAATTTAGAAGGAACAGTGGCAAATACCATTGATGACTACGATTTAGTCTTAAGATATATTAATTCCGCTAATCCACAATACCGCATGCGATATTTACCTAAAATTGAAGGCGAGTATCAAACAGAATTTGTTATTGAAGTTGACGGACGAATTATTCAAAAGATTGAGAAATCTTTCACCGTATTAAATACATCTGAAGACTATTTGGGATTCATTCAAGTCGATCAAACCAATCAACGTCACTTTGTCTTTGATTCGGGTAAAAGTTACATCCCTGTCGGTCAAAATGTTGCTTGGTATACTTCCGTAGAACGGAAGCATTATGATTACCAAAACTGGTTCGATAAAATGGGTGAAGCCAATATGAACTATGCACGTGTTTGGATGGCTGCCTGGGGATTCTCGATTTTTTGGGATGATGTCTATAATTATGATACAAGACAAAGTAACATGAAATCATTAGATCGCACCATTGAGATTGCTGATGATAATGACATCTACATTCAACTATGTATCTTACATCACGGCATGTTTTCAGCAACCGTTAATCCGATGTGGCCAAATTCAACAAATACCTGGTATACCTCTAAATATGGGTCTAATCCATACGCAGATCATCTCTCAAGCTCAGGACAATTTTTTACAGCCGAAGAGGCAAAGGAGAGTTTTAAAAACCAGTTAAACTATATCATTGCTCGATGGGGTTATTCTGATAATATCATGAGCTTTGAATTATTTAATGAAGTTGACTGGATTGAATCATATTCTGCAGTTTCTGGAACGGCTTGGCACAAAGAAATGGCAACTTACATTAAATCAACTGACCCTAACTCACACATGGTTACCACTTCAGTAAAGAGTGATTCGTTCTTATCGAATATCTATAAGGTCTTTGCTCTAGATGAAATTGATTACGTCAATGTGCATAGTTATGGTATCTATAACCACTTGTCTACCTTGCCAACGAAACAAAATAATGGATTTGAAGTTTTTGAAAAACCGATTATGTACAATGAAGTCGGTTATAGTGGCAATGGCGGCGCAGATCAATACGCAAAAGACCCTAATAATGTGACTTTAAGACAAGAATTATGGGCTGGAGCGATGGGTGGTGGCGGCGGAACGGGAATGAACTGGTGGTGGGAATCATGGATTGAACCCTATGATGCTTATGACGAGTTTACCGGTATTGCTAATTACTTATCCCATGTGAATTTGATTGGAAATGACTACATCGTCATGGCTGAAAATGATTCGGATTACCATATTGCAAATGTATCAATGTCGATCGTTGATTACATGGGGTATATCGTCGATAATCGAATTTACGCTTATTTATATGACACAGGTTATACCTTAAATAATCAGAACGCTTCAACAAAATCAAATGTTACCTTCACGGTTCCATCGATTGACGCCGGAACCTATCAACTCAGTTTTTATAACACATTGACCGGTGAACTGGTGTATCAATCGTCAATCAATCATGATAATATTGGATCATTGGTTATTACTATACCAACATTTAGCATTGATATTGCGCTCATTGCAGAACCGATCAACTAATTACATTAATGAAAGAAGAGTTACTTATGTTAAAAACAATTGAACGTCATCTCAAGAAAAAAATCATACCATTTTGGACCAAACTATTAGATCATGAGTATGACGGATTTTATGGCAGTGTTGACACGCAGTCCCTGCAAATAAAAAAACATGCCCCAAAAGGGTTGGTTCAACAAGCCAGGATGTTATGGTCGTTTTCGGCAATGCAAAATCATATCAAACCAAAAGATTATCAACCTTACATGACATCGGCGTTTCGCTATTTGATTAATTCGCTCAAAGACATCAATCATTTAGGATATTATTGGTTATCAGATTATAAAGGCAAGATTCTAGATGACCGTAAAATAACGTATGGACAAGGATTTGTCATTTATGGATTATCGGAGTATTATAAAGCAACAAAAAATCAAGAGGCTTTGAATGAAGCGATATCACTATATCGATTAATTGAAGAAAAAGCGAAAAATCAAGATACACTTGCCTACTGGGAAGAGTTTGATACAAACTGGCAGAAAACGGAATGTTTAATTTTAGGTGATGGCGTTCTTAATACGACTTATACTTTAAATACGACATTACATTTATTGGAAGCCTACATGAATTTATATGATGCTTCCAAATTAGAAGCAGTACGTCAAAGTGTCATTTCATTAATGGAATTTTTTAAGAACCATCTATATGATGAAAAGGGAAAGACGTTGCACGCTTACTTAGATGCTAATTTACAACCGTTAGGAAACATTATTTCATACGGACATAATATTGAAGCTGCATGGTTGCTTGATGAAGCATGTGATATTATTCAGTATCATGACGCTGAAATAAAGAAAATTACGTTGAGTTTAGTCGAACAAGTTTACCATGATGGATTCTTTTGCCGGTACGTTCATAATCATCGGATTGATGAAAATAGAGATGCTTCCATCATTTGGTGGGTACAATCGGAATCTATGATTGGATTTTACAATCAATATCAAAAAACTCAAGATTATAAATATCTTCATGCTTGTGAGAAAATTTGGGAAACGGTTAATTCATGTCTCGTTGATCCTCGAGAAAACGGTGAGTGGTTTTGGTCCTGTGATGAAAATTCTAAGCCAAATTATGACCGCGGTGAAGCAGAATTATGGAAAACACCTTATCATAATTCTCGGGCGATGATCGAGCTGATAGAAAGGATGACTTTAAATGCACATACATCCGAAGTTTATCGAACTTCAGAACCAACACAATCAATTAATCAATCGAAAAAATAAAGTTAATTCTTCATTCTATGATGGTGTCATGACTCGTTATGACTATCCGGTATTAACAAGTGATCATGTTCCGTTAGAATGGCGATATGATAAATATGCTGAAACAAATCCTTTCTGTATTGAAAGACTTGGTGTAAATGCCGTCTTTAATTCGGGTGCAATTAAGTTTAATAATCATTATTATCTTATGGCGAGAATTGAAGGAAGAGACCGAAAATCATTCTTTGGAATTGCACGAAGCGAATCACCGACTGAAGGATTTGAATTTGTCGGAGAACCGATTTTACTAGAAGACATCGATATCGAAGAGACCAATGTTTATGATATAAGATTAACCTTGCATGATGATGGTTATATCTATGGTATCTTTTGTTCAGAAGCAAAAGATCCACAAGCTAGAATTGGGGATACGTCTTCAGCCATTGCAAAAGCAGGTATCATCAGATCAAAAGACATGGTTCATTTTGAAAGATTACCGCATTTAATCACTCCTTCACCTCAACAAAGAAATGTGACATTGCATCCTGAATTTGTCAATGGTGAATATCTCCTTTATACGAGACCTCAAGATGGCTTTATTGAAACGGGTTCAGGCGGCGGAATTGCTTATGGTTTTGTTCAAACATTCGATTCACCGGTCATCCCTAATGAATATATCTTAGATGAGAAAAAGTATCACACCATCTATGAAATGAAAAATGGGGCTGGACCTTCACCGATAAAAACGGCGAAAGGATGGATCCATATCGCCCATGGCGTGAGAAACACAGCAGCCGGTTTAAGATATGTTCTTTATGCCTTCGCAACTGATTTAACAGACCCAACAAAAGTCATCGCTAAACCATCAGGATACTTACTCGCTCCAATCAACGATGAACGCATCGGGGATGTCTCTAACGTTGTATTTAGTAATGGTTTGATTGTTGATAATCATGAAGAAGTTTATATCTATTATGGTTCTTCAGATACCAGACTCCATGTGGCAAAAACAACGATTGAACGCTTAGTCGATTACGTTTTCAATAATCCACAAGAAGTATTTAGATCCATTGATTCTG
>CAYIYY010000056.1:0-6854 GCA_964367605.1 uncultured Candidatus Izemoplasmatales bacterium
GTATTAAACGAGCCAATGAATATGAACTAAGTTATGTGAATTTAAACTTCATGGTCGATTTTATGAATATGGATATTTATAAAATTCCGGATGACGATGTTGTATCCATCTTAATCTATTACATTATATGTATGCAAGATGGTATCAACGCTACACAATATGTTTCGTTTTTTGGAAAACTCTTGTTAAACTTAAAAGAATACAATACCGCCAAAGACTTCTCGAAAATGAATTGGAAAGACGGATATTCTGAAATCAATCCGTTGCATCGGTTAATGTTAAGAATCAATTATGAACTCTATCATGAACTTGAAGAAATGGCTAGAGATTATCAATATGAGTCTTCCTTAGAAATTTCAAAATCCGATTATATCGAAAACACGATTGATAAACTCAACCAAATATTTTCAAAAGAAGACATCAGACTTAAACATCCGCTCATCTCAGATTCAACCATTAATCGGACTTTGAAACGGATGCAAGATGAAAACAAGATTCGACCATTGGGCAAAGGCAGAAGTGCTAAATGGACAAAATTATACCAAAAGGAATCGAAAAAATCGATTTTAAAACAAATGAATTTTGACTTAGGAGAATAACCATGAATGATCTCACAAAAATTATCCAAAATGCTTTAAATGAAGATATGCCAAGTGGCGATATTACGACTGATAATCTATTCAAAGACGAGCAATCAGTTGCTTTATTTATCGCCAAAGCTCCTGGAATTGTATCAGGTGTTTTAGTTGCTTACGAAACATTTAAACAAGTCGATTCAACACTCGAATTGAATGTTTTTTTACCCGATGGTTCAAGGGTGAAAAAAGGTGACATAATCGCCAGGGTTGCAGGTCGATCAAGTTCGATTTTAAAAGGCGAACGCGTGGCTCTCAATTTCATGCAACGCATGAGCGGTATTGCAACTTTGACCGATTTATTTGTTGCACAAACCGTCGGAACGAATGCTAAAATCCTGGATACAAGAAAAACAACACCGAATTTAAGACTCTTAGAAAAACAAGCAGTTAAGGACGGCGGTGGAACTAATCACCGAATGAATTTATCAGAGATGGCGATGATTAAAGATAATCATATTCAAGCTGCTGGTTCGATTACGAAAGCAGTCTCTATTTTGAAAAGTAAAATTGATGCATCCATCAAAGTTGAAGTGGAAGTAGAATCGATAGAGCAATTAAAAGAAGCGTTAAATACAGACGCTGACATTATTATGCTAGATAACATGAGTTGTTCAATGATGGCCGAATGCGTTAAAATTAACGCTCATCAAAAAAAACTTGAAGCGAGTGGAAATATGTCACTAGTAAGAATCAAAGACGTTGCTTTAACAGGCGTTGATTATATCTCAGTGGGTGCATTAACCCATTCCTATGATTCACTTGATATTTCTTTGAAATTTCAATAAGATATTTTTATATATACCCTTTGAAATTTATATCATTTTAGATATAATAGATTGTTAGGAAATTGGTGAATTGAATGTTAAAAGCAAAATACGGATGGGAATTGTCAGTCGATGGTATTGTCGCTGACCAAGACATTTTTAACCATATTTTAAAAAACAGGGGCATCGATGATGCAGACCATTTTTTTAACATGGGAAAAGAAAGTTTACATCATCCGTTTTTACTAGATAACATGTCAAAAGCCGTCAATCGTATCCTATTAGCGATTTCACTGAATGATCCCATCATCATCTATGGTGATTATGATTGTGATGGCATCACCGCTATCAGCGTTTTGTATAGGGCTTTAAAAAAACTCAATGCAAACGTTCATTATGACCTTCCTGACCGTTTTTCGGATGGGTATGGTTTAAATCTCAAAGCCGTGGATGACATCATTCAAAAGGGCTATAAACTCGTTATAACCGTTGATAACGGAATAACCTGCATGGATGAAGTTGAAAAACTTCAAAAAGCCGGCATTGATTGTATCATTACGGATCACCATGAGCCTAAAGGGGTGCTCCCTCCCGCTTTTGCGATTATTCACGCCAAGATCAGTGATAACTATCCCTGGAAAGAATTAGCTGGTGTTGCAGTTGCCTATAAACTCGCTGTCGCAGTTTTAGGCAATGATCTAGATGAACTCTTAGATTTAGTTATGATTGGAACCATCGCTGATCTAATGCCTTTGAAGGATGAAAATCAGGCTATAGTCAATCTCGGATTAAAACAGTTTCAAAAGACCACACATCCAGGATTAAAGAAACTGATTCAACATTCGCATTTAGATCAATTAAATGAAACGGCGATCGCTTTTAAAATTGCCCCAAAAATTAACAGTAGTGGGCGATTAGGAAAAGCCAAAGATGCCGTTCAATTATTAATCACCGATTCAGATGAAGAGGCAAATCGGTTAATTTTGGATATAGAACAAAATCATTCGACAAGGAAAGATTTGACCGAAGAATCTTTTATTACTTGCGAACGTGTGATGAATATTGAAAACAACGTATTAGTCATCGCTAGTGCAGAACTTCATGAAGGTATCATTGGAATTTGTGCTCAAAAGATCGCTGAAAAATATCAAAAATCGACCATCGTTATTAACATTGATGACGATGGCGTAGGTAAAGGATCTTGTCGTGCGTTTGGCCAAGATAATATCTTGGAAATGCTCGACGCTTCTAAAGACTTGCTTATGAAATATGGCGGTCACTCTCAAGCAGCGGGTTTAACGATTGAAGCATCGAAAATTCCTGAATTAATTGAACGACTAAATAGTTTTTCAAAAACGTCGTCACAGCCGATATTAACAATCGACATGGAGATTAAGATAGCTGAAACATCGTTAGCGACTGTCAAGAAATTAGAGAAATACTCATTTTTTACAGGGTCATATCTCTTTAGCAATTTAGTCCTTGTCTCGAAAATGATTTTAGCGCAAAAACATACGAAATTATTAGTTCAAGATGGTATTAAATCATTTGAGGCAATCATTTTTAATCACCTTGATTATTATTATTTGTTAGAACCAGGCGATATCATCGATATGGTGGGTGGATTAAGCATCAATCAATGGAAGTCCAAAGAATCATTACAAATCTTGATTAAAGATCTTCGTTGTCGCGACTTTCAACTGTTGGATTGGCGTCAATATCAAGAAGGTACACTCTTTCCAACACTTCAAAGTCCTTCCTTGATTGTGATTGACGATACTTACATTGAAAATCATCTCGATACCCTAAAAAATATACACTCCGAAAAACCTTTAACGGTGATTATCGGGCCCTTAAAAAAAGCGGGTTATATCAATAAACTACTTTCTAAAGATTATCTCGCGCCGATATACCGATTAATTCAAAATAAACCATCGATTGAGCGTCATCAACTCTATCCACTCATTGGTGGGAATCCTTGGCTTGTTGAAACAGCACTCAAAATCTTTTGTGAAGTTGGATTGATTGAATGCCAAGGCAATTCAATCAGCGTATTAAAACAAACCGGTATTAAAAAGAATCTTGAAGATTCGGAAACGTATCGCAAGTTAAAGACCATGAAAACAGCTTACGATTTTTACTTGGGAAATTCCTATTTAGTCCTAAAAAAACATTATTCAAACCTATTGGAGGCTTAAGATGAACTTAGAAAAATATATTACCAATGTCCCAGATTTTCCCCTACCCGGTATACAATTTAAAGATATCACCCCTTTAATTGGCGATGGTGAAGCTTACCGCTTTGCTATTAATGAATTAGCCGCTTTTGCAAAAAAACAAGAGGCTGATTTAGTCGTTGGACCGGATGCAAGAGGTTTTATTTTTGGTTCATCCGTTGCCTATGCTTTAGGTGTCGGATTTATTCCGGTGCGTAAACCAGGTAAATTACCAAGAGCGACGATTCAATACGATTACGATTTAGAATACGGTAAAAACACCCTAGCAATGCATAAAGATGCGATTAAACCCGGTCAAAAAGTGGTTATTATTGACGATTTGCTCGCAACAGGCGGTACCATGGATGCGACTATCAAATTAATAGAAGCAGCGGGCGGGGTTGTTGTTGGCTTAGGTTTCTTGATTGAATTAGAAGAATTAAAAGGTAGAGATAAACTGAAAGGTTTCCCAGTTAAGGTTTTGATTCGATACTAAAGTGGGGAGGCGAAAAAGTGACCAAAGCGGACATTTTTAAGCCGTTACAGATTGCGATATCTTCATATTTAACCAGACCCGAACACCTTGATTTTATTCAAAAGGCGTTCGATTTTGCCTATGAAAAACACGAAGGACAGTTACGTAAATCGGGGGAACCCTATATAATTCATCCGGTTCAAGTGGCTTGTACCCTCGCCGAATATCAAGTCGATCCCTCCACCATTGCGAGCGGATTAATGCATGACTTGTTAGAAGATACTGATACGAAATACGCTGACTTAAAAACATTATTTGGAGAAGAAGTAGCGGATATCGTTGAAGGATTAACAAAGTTACATTTACTTCATTACGAAGGATCCAAAGCTTCTGAACAAGTGAAAAACCATCAAAAAATGGTTTTAGCGATGGCGAAGGATATTCGCGTTATATTCGTAAAATTATCAGACCGACTCAATAATATGAGGACATTATCTCATTTAGACAATGAAAGACAAGTTCGTATTAGTCGTGAAACACTTGATATTTTTGCGCCGATTGCTCACCGTCTTGGTATGTATCGTTTGAAAGCAGAATTAGAAGACTTAGCTTTTAAGTATTTATACAACGAAGACTATTTAGAAATAGCGAAACAAATCAAAGATAAAAAAGGCAACCGTGAAGTCGACATTAAACTCATGCAAAAAGAGTTGGAAGTCTTATTAAAAACCGAAGGATTCCAACAATTTAACATCAGCGGTCGCATCAAAAATATTTATTCTGTTTACCGGAAAATGCATATTAAAGATTTGGAATTTGAAGAGATCAACGATTTACTCGCTTTAAGAATTATTGTTGAAACCATCAGTGATTGTTACCGAGCAATTGGGATTGTTCATTCAAAATTCGTTCCTGTTCCTGGCAGATTCAAAGATTATATCGCGATGCCTAAACCTAACATGTATCAATCACTTCATACAACCGTTGTTTATCATGGAAAAATCTATGAAATTCAAATTCGGACAAAACAAATGGACGAAATTGCGGAAAAAGGGGTTGCTGCTCACTGGGCATATAAAGAAAATCAAGGTCAAAGCCGTAAAAATATCGAAGATATCGTTTCTTCGAAATTAAGATGGTATTCTGAATTAATTAAATATACAGAAGAGTCTAACTCTGATGAGGAAATCTTAAATATATTCACAGATGATATTTTGAACGCTAATGTTTATGTATTTACGCCTAATGGCGATATCATTGACTTAACCGTTGGAGCGACGCCACTAGACTTCGCTTTTAGAATTCATACACGTGTTGGTGAAAAAACCGTAGGATCCATTGTAAACGGTAAAATTGTTCCACTTGATTATACGTTAAAAACCGGTGACGTCGTTGAAATTAAGACCTCACAAAATGCGGTAGGACCCAACGATAACTGGCTAAAAATTGCTAAAACAAGTAATGCGAGAAGTAAAATTAAGAATTTCTTAAATCGTCAACGTCGTGATTTATTAGTCGAACAAGGTAAAGACGATTTAGAAAAAGAAATTCAATCACGTCATATTGTATTAACGTTAACGGATAAACAGTGTAAGGATTTATTTGAAACAAAAGGTGTCAGATCGATTGAAGATTTGTATTATGAAATCGGAAAAAATACCTTGTCTCCAATTACAGTCATCAACGCCATTACTGGTAAAGAAACCATTACCGAAGATATGCTCATTGAATCTATCAATAAAACCCCTGACACAAGACGTCAAGGGAAATTAAGAACATTGCATTCTGATGTCAATATCGTCGTTGAAGGATTAACAAACCCATCGGTTAAACTAGCAAATTGCTGCACACCAGTATTAGGCGATGAAATCATAGGTTTTATCACCAAAGGGACCGGCATTGTCGTACACCGTCAAATATGTAAAAACGTTCAAACGTTTGAAAAAGAACGGTTACTCGATGTATTTTGGGGCAATAATGCTTTGAGAAAATATGAAACTCAGATTAAGATTACGGTTATCAATCGCGATAACGTTTTAGCAGATATCATTAATGCTGCGACATCATCTAAAGGAAAGATTAATCAAGTTTCTGCACAAGTCAACCGCTCAAAAGAAGGAATCATTAAGATGAAACTAGAGGTTGGGTCAGTCATTGAACTAGATCAAATATTAGCGAATATTTCTAAAATTAGAGGCATTTTTTCGATTGAGAGGATTGCTTAATGAAAGCCGTCGTTCAGAGAGTCAAAAAAGCTTCTGTTAAAGTCGATCATCGGATGACCGAATCCATTGAATTAGGTTACATGATTTTGCTTGGTATTAAGGATAATGATTCCACTGAAGACGCTCAGTACTTATCCAGGAAAATCGCTAATCTACGGATTTTTGAAGATGATCAAGGAAAGATGAATAAATCAGTTATTGACGTTTCAGGTTCGATTCTATTAATATCTCAGTTCACGCTTTATGGCAATACATCAGATGGAAATAGGCCGTCATTTACTGAGGCGGCAAAACCAGAAGTAGCGATACCGCTTTACGAATTAATGATTGATTTATTAATTAATCAATATCACATTCCTACTGCAACGGGAATCTTTGGAGCTAACATGGAAGTAGAACTCGTCAATGATGGTCCTTGTACAATCATTTTAGAGAGTAAAAAATAGGGAATGTAATCTTATATTGTTTGACTTTAAAAGTGTTTAATAATATAATCTTACATATAGTAACATTAAAAAAAATTCTTGGAGGAATTA
>CAYIYY010000057.1:0-6825 GCA_964367605.1 uncultured Candidatus Izemoplasmatales bacterium
TTTTGTGCTATGACGAACGTATTAACGATATATGCGCTTTTATTCAATAAGACACATCTATTTGACTATTTGATCTATTATGCTTTAACAGGCTCATTATTTGCTCTTATCTTCGTCGATACTTCATACTCTATTCCACATTTTAGATATTTTCATTATTTCATCGTTCATTTCGGTTTTTTATTAGCATCCCTTTATTACTTTATAACAAAACGTATTGTGATTACAAAGAAGAAATACTTCATTGCTACTTTATCGCTTTTTGCTTATACAATGCTTGTATTATTGGCGGATTTAATCCTCAAAGAAAACTGGTTTTATCTCTTTGAAAGTCCTGTTAAAGAAATATCTGATTTCTTTGGACTCCCTATCTATACAATCCTATGGATAATAACAATTATTCTTTTGACAAGCGGATGGTATTTACTGCTCAAACGACAAAGACGGACATAACATAATCAGTCATTCTAAGTGATATTTACAATTAACTGCGTTATAATGATGGATATATTCCATCATTTTTTTTAAAGAATCGAGGTTACTATGGAAATCACTAATCATGACATTATTGAGTTTGTCAAAGAAATACCAGAACCAAGAAAATCTGATATTTTAACATTAATTGAGATAGGAAAACAACTCACCCATCAAGAGCCTAAACTTTGGGGAAGTATCATTGGCTTTGGTCAACTACATTATAAATATCAAACAGGGCATGAAGGAAACATGCCTCTATTTGGCATTGCAAATAGGAAGAAAGCCATCACTCTTTACTTATCTTATAATCTCAAACAATATCAAGAACTCAGTCATCTGGGCCTTCATACGATTGGAAAAGGATGTTTATATATAAAAAAACTTTCCGATATTAATGAAAATGTGCTAAAATTATTAATTAGTGATGCAATTGAGGATACTTTAAAATTGCCGTTCATCACGAATACGACTATATAGGAGAATATACAATGAATTTAGGTGCTTTTTCAATTACTTTGCCAGTCAAGAACGTTAACGTATCATTTGATTTTTACAGCAAACTTGGATTTTCAATCATACAAGGTAAACTTCAGGAAGGATGGGTTGTCATTAAAAATGGCGATTCAGTCATTGGACTCTTTGAAGATTTAACGATTGATAAAGGAATCATCACGTTTAATCCGGGATGGAATCAATCGGCCAATAATGTTGATCCATTTCAAGATGTTAGAAGCATTTATGATGAAATTGTCCATGTTGGGTTAGAGGTTCAACCCATTATTGATTCAGAAAAAGGACCGGCTTATTTGTTTATCCTTGATCCCGATAAAAATCCGATATTAATTGATCAACAACGTTTTTAATCAAGGAGGTTTTCTTCATGGCCCATACCCAAATCTATGATATGCCTTTTTCAAAGCTTTATGCGTTATACATTGCTAAAGCTGAGAAAAAGAATCGAACCATCGATGAAGTTAACCAAGTCATTGTTTGGTTAACCGGCTATAACCATGAATCACTTGAAATGTTACTCAATAACGATATCTCTGTAAGAGTCTTTTTTAATCACGCACAAAACTTTAATCCAAAGGCCAATTTAATAACCGGTCAAATTTGTGGGGTTCAATTAGATAAAATCGACGATCCATTAATGAAAAGAATCCGTTATTTAGATAAACTGATCGATGAACTTGCAAAAGGAAAACCGTTAGATAAAATTTGTCGTCAGTAAAATCAAATGATACCAACAAATGATGTCTTTTAAGGGTTTATTGAGTATAAGACATGATAAAGGATGGTACCCAATGAAAAAGATCTTGATAACGATAATCGCATTATTCTTATTATCAACGTTATATGCTTGTGATTCATATTATTCGAAAACAGATTATTATTTTGGTGAATATCAAGTGTATCACCAAAGTCACGGCGGTTGTGAAATGCTTGTTATGACCAAGATTGCCGAAGATGATGATTCTATTTATTATTTGACCGATAGTGGCTGTGAAGTAAATAATTACTATTATATTCAATATAATCATGCATTTATAGACATTCCAAAAGCGATAGAAGATGAACTCATCTCTATCGATGATGTCATCAATTCAAAAATACCGGCATTAATGACTGAAGTTAAATAAACTAAATATCCCTATGAATTATAAAAAAAGCTATCAATGGATTCCAATGAGTTGGATTGATAGCTTTTTTGATTCATTATAGCGAATCTGCTAAAATCTTTTGAGTGAAGTACATTGCATTAAAATGCATGTTATAGCGTTTCCCACTGGTTTTTAAACGATAGAGCGAACATGTTTCAATGGTTTCTTTGTTTATAAAAATCGCCTTATAGGTATCTTCGTTTTTCTTCTTTTTAGGAATTTCATCTTCATTTGTAGAAGACGCCATATCTTCCTTATACCAATGTTTCATTCGGTCAATCAAACCTTGTTTTGTGTACTTTGACCGAACCACAAAGAACAATTCTGGTTTTCCACCTTCTTTTAAGTTTCTCACCATTCCCACCATTTGATAATCTTCTTTTCTAAGGCCGTATTCGCCTTTGGTTGGATAGTGCAGTTTAACCCTTAAACCATTCAATATACTTTCATAAAGTAAATCTTCTTTTAAGGGGTCATCAAGAATAAATGATTTGTCTATCTTTTTTATAATAGCGTTATTACCAGAAAAATAAAAATTTAATGTGCTATTACAGATACTAATTTGATGTTTCCCCGTTGGATTTTTCATCCCACGCTGCAACATCACATAGTATCCATCTTTGGTTAAGAGGATGCTTGATACACCAATACCATTGGCCATTTTTGATTGTTTAAATGTGTTTAGATGAGGCCCGTATTCAAACATTTCTCTCACCGTCATCTTTTTCGTTAATTCAAAGTCCATTGCCCGATTCGTTAACAAAGTGTTATAAAAATTTGTCATCGAGATTTCTAAGGTTAAATGACCCTCATGATCGATACTGTAATGATCTAATCTCAAGATGTCTTTATTACTGATTTTTGAGTTTTCGTGAGCGCTGATTAATTTATTGGCGTTATTCACAATAACGGGATCAAGTTTAAAATGGATGGGGTTAACTTTCATCTCTAAAGATTTAGGATTGTCAGAAATCACAACGACAGGACACTTAATCTCTTTTTCTACGATGTGTCCTTTTTCGTTGATTCTTATCTTGCCTTTCATCAAATCATCTTTTTTATAGCGTTTCATCAACGACTCATAACTCTCAGTGAGTTTTAAGCCTTCTTCAAGATATTTATTTAGATAATTTGAGATCCAATTCACAAAGACCGCAACGACAGTTGTAATCCCAACGCTGATAACGACATTAAATTCAATTAAATCAAAAATGCTATCTTGATTACTGACACCGATACCCAGTTTTAATAAAGCATACACGATGAGTACACATATGAGGATGATGAATGGTTTTGATACGATGATTTTGCGAAAGTTTTTAATCAGTTTCGTTTTATTCATAGAATATTTCCTCAATTCAATTTTATTTGCTTCATTTTAACATGATTTGTCGATTAATGAAAGAAGGAACAACGATATTGACGGAAGAAAGTTTATAACGATCAATGATATAGAATTGGTCAATTTTTATAAGAATATTTCAATATTGGGTTATTAATTACTAAAAGTAATGATATAATCAAAATAATATTGTTAGTGAATCAAAATCATGTTTGAGGAGACAATTTTTCATGTCTAAAATCGGTTCAACCCCCCTGTTTTATCAATCTTTCTTTGAAAACAATCCTTACGTTTTAATGGTTATCGACCCAAATGATGGAAAAATCTTGGATGCCAATAAGGCGGCCTGTCATTTTTATGGATATAACAAAGAACAGTTTTTAAGCATGTCGATTCTTGATATCAATACGCTTTCAAAAGTTGAAATCATGAGCGAGATAAAACTCGCTCAAGAACTCAAAAGAGATGTTTTTTATTTTAAACATCGTTTATCCAGTGGTGAGATTCGAAATGTTCAAGTGAGATCATTTCCAATTGAATATGGAAACACAAAGAAATTAATTTCGACGATTAAAGATATTACTTCAGATGTTTTATCAAAACCGAATAGCGAAATCGATCGAATGAAACTCGAGGCTGCTGTAGCGGATAAAACCTATCAATTAAAACAAGAAATTCGCTTTAAAGAAGCGCTTTTTGACAGTATTCCCGGAATGCTTTATGTTTATGATGACCAAAACAATTTAATTCTTTGGAATTCTAAACACGAAGGTCTCACTGGGTATACTCCCGAAGAACTCAATCGGATGACCTTAGAAAAATGGTTTGACAAAGACAATTACGAAATCGTAATGAACGGTGTCAAAAGCATTTTTGATTATGGTTATGGACAAGTTGAAGCGGACTTACTCAAAAAAGACGGTTCAAAAATAAGAATGCTCTTTAATGGAGTCCCCTTAGAGATGAATGGAAGAATCTACTTTACGGGTGTTGGTATTGATGTCACAAAACAAAGAGAAGAATCCGCAAAACTCGTTGCCAATGAAAAACTGCTTTCTTTGTTTTTCCAACAATCTTTAAGCGGTCTTTTCATCATGATGCTCGATGAACCCATTGAATGGAATGATCAAATCGATCAAGAAGCTGCGCTCGATTATATCTTCGCACACCAACATGCAACGAAATTTAATCAAGCGATGCTCAATCAATACGGGTTAACAGAAGCTGAGTTTATCAAAGATACACCGAATGATACGTTTTCTCATGATTTAATCATGGGTCGTCAAACGTGGAAAGAGATGCTTGATAGAGGCAGTCTTCATACGGTCACAAGAGAAAAAAAGAAAGATGGTACCTTGATTTGGATTGAAGGCGACTATATCATCTTAAGAGATGATCAAGACAGAGTCATCGGTCATTTTGGGATTCAAAATGACGTGACGGACCGAATTGAATCTCAACAGAAATTAAAACATTCCATGGACTTAATGAAATACATTATTGAGCATAATAACGGCGGAATAGCCGTTCATGATCTCAATATGAACTATATTTATGTGAGTCAACATTATTTAGATGAATATGGAATTTCTAAAGAAGACGTCATCGGAAAAAATCATTATGATATTTTTCCGGATTTGCCAGAGAAATGGAAAAAAGTTCATCAACTTGCAATGCAAGGTATCATATCAAGTGCAAAAGATGATCCATATGTTCATGAAAATGGAAAAATCGATTGGACGAGTTGGGAATGTCGCCCCTTCTATGAAGAAGATGGTTCCATCGGTGGAATCATCGTTTATACAGAAGTCGTTACATCGAGAAAACTTTTAGAAATCAGTTTAAAGAAACAAAAAGATTTGTTAGAAACAACCTTACAATCTGTCGGCGACGCCGTCATTTCTTGTAATAAACAAGGGAACATCATTTTAATGAATAAAGCCGCTGAAATGATGCTCAATGTGACGATTGATATTGCTTATAATCGTCCGATTGAAGATTTTATGAGAATTTACGAGGACTGTGATTTTACGAAAAAAGTGCACATTGTGCACCGGGTCATGAAAGGGACTATCACAGAGGAACTCAGCGAATGTGCTACACTAAAACTAAAAAATATGATAGAAATACCCATTGCAGGATCGGTTTCTCCGATTTTTGATAAAGATCAAAATATCGATGGCGTTGTTTTAATCTTTAGAGATATTTCTTTTATCAAAAAACGACAAGAAGAAATCTTATATGCGAGTCTTCACGATTCATTAACGGGTCTTTTAAACTACCGAGCATTTGACACTGAAATTAAGAAATTAATGATGGAAGAAAACTTACCATTAACGCTCATGATGGGTGATGTCAATGGATTAAAACTTATCAACGATTCTTTTGGTCACGCCTCGGGAGATCAACTCTTAATCTCCATTGCGAGACAATTAGAAGCCATTTGTCCAAAAGATACGGTTATCTTCAGGTATGGTGGCGACGAATTTGTTATGGCGTTTCCAAAAATGTCGCACGAAGAAGGCCTTAAAATGATTACGACTTTTAAAGAGTTATTCTCATTTAAGCAATTCGATCCCATCATTGTTTCAATGGCCATGGGATTTGAAGTGGTACGATCGGTCAACGCCAATATACGAGAAATTTTAACCGAAGCGGAAAATCATATGTATCGTCATAAAATTACGGAGAATTCATCACAAAAGAGTAAAACCATTGATGTAGTAATGAATGCATTATATGCCAAAAATGACCGCGAACTTTATCATTCTAAACGTGTTGCGAAAATTTGCGGCGAATTCGCAAGAGAACTTCAATGGGATGACAACGATATCAAAGAAATTGAAGTCGCTGGCATGCTTCATGATATTGGTAAAATCGGTATTCCTGAAGTGATATTAAATAAAGAAGGAAAACTAACCGATTTTGAATGGAAAGAAATTATGAAGCATCCTGAAGTAGGATTTAGAATCTTGTCTTCTGTCAATGAGTTTTCAAAGATGTCAATTTATGTCTTAGAACATCAAGAAAAATGGAATGGTACAGGATACCCCAGAAAACTCAGTGGAGAGAATATCTCAATTCAAGCCAGAATCATCGCTCTAGCAGATGCTTATGATGCAATGACATCGAAAAGAACGTACCGTGAAACCATGACGAGAGAAGAAGCGTTAGCTGAAATTAGGAAATTTTCTGGCATCCAATTTGATCCGAATTTAACAGAAACTTTTATTAAAATGATTTTAAAAAACCCATTATAAAGAACGATATCAAAGATTCTTGTGTTCACTCGCAAGAATCTTTTTTCTAATCGTATTTGACATGTTGATTCATAGAGTTTATAAT
>CAYIYY010000058.1:0-6783 GCA_964367605.1 uncultured Candidatus Izemoplasmatales bacterium
GTATAATTATAGTCGACATGATTTTTATTGTCAATAAACAAAAAATATAATATAATATATAAAGTGAATTAGTATGTATACGCGTACAATGCTTTAGGAGGCAATTAAAATGAATGCAACAGAAGTAAGAAATGGCATGACCATTGAGTTTGAAGGCAACATCTATGTGGTCTTAGAATTCCAACATTTAAAAACCGCAAAATCGGGCGCAATGATGCAAACGAAACTTAAAAATTTGCGTAGTGGCACCGTTATGAATAAAACATTTAATGGTTCGATGAATATTGAACCTGCCATTGTGAACAAATCAACGATGCAATATCTTTACTCTCAAGGTGATACTCACGTGTTCATGAACAATGAGACTTATGAACAAATCGAAATCGATAAATCTAGACTTCAAAATGAATTATTTTACATCAGCGAAGGCATGAATGTCCAAATCATCATGTATGGCGATGAGTTCTTAGGCATTGAAATTCCTGATAAAGTAGTTTTAGAAATCGTTGAAACCGCTGGTTCAGCGAAAGGCAACACCGCTTCAAACGCCATGAAGGCCGCTATTACCAATACGGGTCTCACTGTTTTAGTTCCATTATTCATCGAACAAGGTGAAAAAATCTTAGTTTCAACCGCAACAGGAAAATATGATTCCCGTGCTAAATAACCCACATTTTACAAGGAGTGATTTTTTTTGGATATAGACATCCCACGAAGTACTAACTTTTTAGCGATTGAGTTCAACCCGCTGATTTTAATTTTCATGATCGTTTTATTGATCCTCTCAGCTTTTTTTTCAATGTCTGAAACGGCCTATTCATCGGTCGGAAAGGTCAAATTAAAAACGTTGATTGATCAGAATGCCCATGGATCAAAAAAAGCGTTTTGGATTGCAGACAATTTTGATAAAACGTTAACGACGATCTTAGTTGGTAATAATTTAGCCAATATCGCTTTAACGACGATTTCCGTGATCTTTTTTACTGGCATTTTCGGTCAACTAGAAAACGCTGAAACGATTGTCTCGCTCATGAATACATTAGTTATGACTTTATTAATCCTAACTTTTGGGGAAATCCTCCCGAAAAGTTTAGGAAAAACCTATCCTGAAAAAATTGCATTAAGAATCAGTGGGCTTTTATACTTTTTAATCAAAGTGATGACCCCTTTGACTTTTCTATTTAGAAAATTAAATAAAAGAGTCATTGGTCGTTTAGAAGACACGAATAAAGTAACTGTCACGGAAGATGAACTTGAAACCATCATTGATACAATGGAGGAAGAAGGTTCGATTGATGAAGAGGAAGCAGACATGCTTCAACGCGTTTTAGATTTATCTGACATAACCGTTGATGAAATCATGACTCCCCGCGTCGATATGGTCGCCATTGACATTGCACAAGACGTATCGCAAATCACAGACATGTTTTTTAAACATAAGTATTCAAGAATGCCCGTGTATGATAAATCAAGTGATAATATCATCGGAATTCTATATGAACGTGACTTCTTTACAAAACTGATCAAAGGTCAACACATGAATATTAAAAAAATCTTGAAAAAAGCATTATTCGTTCCAGCGACGACCAAAGTCGACGCTTTAATCGAAATGCTTCAAGATGAAAATAATCATATGGCAATCGTGGTCGATGAATATGGTGGCGTTGACGGAATTGTGACCATGGAAGACGCTTTAGAAGAATTAGTTGGCGAAATCTATGATGAACACGATGACGTTGAAGAACCCATCATTGAAAAGGGCGAAGGTCTTTATATGATTGATGCCGATTATGATTTACATGCGTTATTTGATGATTTAAATTTAGGTATAACCCCTGAATCAGAAGCAAACAGTGTTGGCGGATGGTTATTCGAAAAGTTTCAAGATATACCAGAAGTTGGCGAAAAAATTGAATTTGAACAAATGATCAATCAAACCTATAACGAACTTTCCGAACTTGAGTCGGAAGATTTAGAAATACTGTCGTTCGAAGTCTTGAAAGTCAAAAAACGCCGAATTAAATCCGTAATGCTCTCGGTGAAGGTTTTCAAAAATGGCGAACGCGAATCCGAAGTTTAAAAACGACGAACGGGGATAGCGATACTATCCCTGTTTTTTTAAAAAAAGAAAAAGGTGAAATAATGGAAAGACTCCAAAAAGTCATTGCACAAGCTGGCATTGCATCAAGACGTGCAGCAGAAAAAATGATTACTGACGGACTGGTATCCGTTGACGGACAAATCGTCACACAACTTGGAACATTAGTCGATGACAACCAAACGATTTCAGTCAACGGAAAACTCTTATCAAGAGAAGAAAAAGTCTATTTTATACTCAATAAACCAGAAGGATATGTCTCAACGACCGAAGACGATAAAGGTCGTAAGACTGTCCTTGATTTAGTCGTCGTTCCGCAAAGAATCTTTCCAATTGGCCGGCTTGATTATGATACGACAGGGGTCTTATTATTAACCAATGACGGTGATTTTATGAATGCTTTAATTCATCCGAAATTTAAGGTTGAAAAAGAGTATCAAGTCAAAGTTGAAGGATTACTTCGTAAAGAAACCTCTAAACAATTATGCAGGGGCGTTAACTTAGGTGATTTCAAAAGTGGACCCGCTAAAATCTTTGATGTGAAATATGACGATACGAAAACAAACTCATTTGCAACAATCGTTATCACAGAAGGCAAGTACCATCAAATTAAACGTATGTTTGAAGCGGTTGGCCATCCGGTCATGAAACTCAGAAGACATCGTTTTGGCACAGTGACAGCGGATGGACTCCCTTTAGGGGAATATCGCCGATTAAAGCCACATGAAATTAAGCAATTATGGAATTTAAGCCGATTTGGAAAATCGGAAGAACGATAAAATTAAATCATTTATAGTATACAATCTATTGATTGTGGTATAATGTATAAAGGTTGGGGGGCGATACCATGAATTATCACGCCATCGCAATCGATGGACCTGCTGGAGCGGGGAAATCGACGGTTGCGAAAATGCTCGCTAAAAGGCTTGGATACGTCTATATTGATACAGGAGCCATGTATCGTGCAACGACCTACAAAGCCATGCGTTTAAAGATCAATTTGGAAAACGCAGAAGAATATTCGTTTTTAGAAACGACTGATATGAAATTTATCGAGGATGTCTTATTCGTTGACGGAGAAGACATCACCAAGAAAATTAGAACCAATATCGTCAATCAAAATGTTTCTTTAGTCGCAAGTCATATTCCTGTTCGAAACGAACTCGTTCGTTTACAACAAAAAATTTCGAGTGAAACCAACGTTGTGATGGACGGTAGAGATATCGGAACGGTAGTCTTGCCCAACGCCGATCTCAAGATTTTCATGACAGCGACCGTTGAAGAACGCGCGAGAAGACGTCATGAAGAGAATCTTGCCAATAATATCGAATCAGATTATCAAAAAATCTATAAGGATATTGAACGCCGTGATAAAATCGATTCATCACGGGCTTATAATCCTTTAAGACAAGCTGAAGATGCTATTTACCTTGACACTTCGCATTTAGATATCGATACCGTTAGCGAAGTCATCTACCAAATGTTTATGAAAATCATTAAGGATAATAAGGAGTGAACAACAATGGAGTTAAACAACCTAAAAGTCGGAGACATCGTCACTGGCAAAGTCATCAAAGTTGAACAAAATGAGGTTTTAGTCGATGTCGGCTATGCCTTCGAGGGAACGGTCTACAAGGAACATCTCTCTGCTGAGAAAATTACGAATTGTAACGACGTCGTCAAAGTCGGCGATGATTTAAAGGTCAAAGTTACAAAAATCAGTCATGGTGACGATAAAAACGTCATGATGCTTTCATGTCTTGATTTAGAAAGAAAAGCGAAATTAGAACAACACAAAGCAGAATTAGAAGTTGAAAAGAATGTTGAAGCGAAAGTAACGCAAGCGGTTAAAGGCGGACTATTACTGAAGTTTCATGGCATAGAATTATTCGTTCCTGATTCACTTGTTTCATTACAATCAACGACCCCTGAATCATTACAGGAATTAAAGGCAGGACTCGTTGGTAAAAATGTCACGGTTAAAATCATTGAAATCCGTAACGAAAAGGGAAGAGACAAATATATCGCTTCTCGCAAACAAGTTGAATATGAAGTATTAAAAGCGCAAGAGAAAGTTGAGCTAGCTGAACTTTCTGTTGGTAAAGTGTTAAAAGGAACGGTTGAAAGAATCACTGATTTTGGCGCATTTGTTAAAATCGCTGACCATATCGAAGGTTTAATTCATATTAGCGAATTATCGCATTACCACACTTCAAAAGTTGAAGAAGTTGTTAAAGTTGGCGATGAAGTTACGGTTAAAATTATCAAAATCGCGGGTAAAAAAATCAGTCTTTCCATTCGTGCTTTACAAGAAAAACCTTGGGATATTTTCCTTAAAAATCATAAAGTTGGCGATAAAGTCATCGGTAAAGTTTGGAAGAAAATGCAATTTGGCATGTTAATTGAAGTCGAGAAAGAAATCCGCGGATTTATTTCACGTTTCGATTATTCATGGAATCCAAATGATAATTTAGCGGGTCTCGTTCAAGTTGGAGACTCACTCGAATTACAAATCACGTCCTTTGACCTTGAAAAGCAACAATTTACCCTTTCTAAAAAACATTTAGAATACAACCCATGGGCTGATTTCAAAGTTAGAGTTGGTGACACTGTGAGTGCCACCGTTAAATCAATCCTTGAAAAAGGTGCATTAGTTGAAGTCACTGGCGTTGAAGGATTCTTACCAATCAACGAGCTAAAAGAAGAACGCGTTCAAAAAGTGGATGAAGTTGTCAAAGTTGGCGACGTCTTACAAGTTGAAGTACTTCAAGTATTCCCTAAAGAATGGAAATTAACTGTATCGCTTAAAAAAGCACAAGATAAAGTTAATCGCAGTGAATTTGAACCACATTTAAAGGATAATGTCTCTGCTAATCAATCATTAGCCGATTTATTTGCCAAATATAAAAAATAAGAAATAGGTGTTAACATGTTACCAATCGTTGCCATTGTCGGCCGTCCGAATGTTGGAAAATCAACATTGTTTAATCGGATTGTCGGAGAAAGGGTTGCGATCACCGATGATCAAGCCGGTGTCACTCGCGACCGTATTTACGCACAAGCCGAATGGCTTGGTAGAAAATTTAATGTTATTGACACCGGGGGCATCGAGATCAGCGATGCACCCTTTTTAACTGAAATAAAAGCTCAAGTTGAAATTGCTATTCAAGAAGCACATGTCATCGTTTTTGTTACCGACGGAAGATCTGGCATGGTGGATGATGACCGAGAAGTCATGAAGATGCTTTATAATGTTAAAAAACCCGTGCTCATCGCTGTTAATAAGGTCGATGATCAAAAATACATGCATGAGATTTATGATTTTTACCAATTAGGTCCTGATGAAGTCATCGCTGTTTCAGCAAACCATGGCATCGGCATCGGCGATTTATTAGAAAAAATATGCCAAGTATTACCTGAGGCCATTAGCGATGGTTATGATGAATCGGTTGTCAGACTCGCTGTTATTGGCCGTCCGAATGTCGGAAAATCGTCATTAACAAATGCCATACTAGGGGAAGAACGAGTCATCGTATCCTCCATTGAAGGAACGACCACCGACGCCATTGACACCCCTTTCCAAAAAGATGGTAAGGATTTCGTTGTCATCGATACTGCTGGATTACGAAAACGCGGTAAAATATGGGAATCCGTTGAAAAATATAGCGTTTTAAGAGCCATGCAAGCCATTGAAAGAGCTGACGTCGCTTTACTGGTGATTGACGCGGAACAAGGCATCATCGAACAAGATAAGCACGTTGCTGGGTATGCCTTAGATTCTGGAAAAGCGATGATTATCGTTGTTAATAAATGGGATGCCATTGATAAAGATGATTCAACGATGGGTGAATGGGTTAAAAAGATTAGAGCTGAGTTTCAATTCTTAACTTATATTCCGATTGCCTTCGTATCCGCAAAGAAAAAACAACGGATTCATACACTATTCCCGCTCATCGAGAAAGTTTATGAAAACTACGAACGCCGTATCTCAACATCGGTCTTAAATGAAGTTATCACCGATGCTATTTCGTTAAATCCTCCCAAGGAACACAATCATATTAAAATCAAAGTCTATTACGCGACCCAAGTCGCAAGCAAATGTCCAACCTTTGTTTTATTCGTTAATGACTCAGATGCAATGCATTTTTCTTATCAACGTTATTTAGAAAATCGCTTGAGAGAACGTTTCGATTTTGAAGGAACTCCCATCAGATTAATCCTTAGAAAACGTGATTAACGCGAGTTTTCGCGAAAATATTTAACAATTTTTTACAAGTCACTTGCATTTTTCATTTTATGTCCTTATAATGTAAATATCAAAACTATAGGAGGAATAAAATAAATGAACAAATCTGAATTAGTTGCGCGTATAGCAGAACTTGCTGACCTTACAAAAAAAGATGCTGAGAATGCATTAAATTCAACTGTATTAGCAATTCAAGAAGCTTTAGTTAAAGGCGAAAAAGTAATTTTAACCGGATTCGGAACTTTTGAAGTAAAATCTCGCAAAGCAAGAGCTGGACATGACCCAAGAAGTGGTGAAATCATTAGCATTCCATCATTAAAAGCTCCAACTTTCAAAGCTGGAAAAGTTTTAAAAGAATCAGTTCGATAATAAAAAAAGAAAACTGAACGGATAACTTCCGTTCAGTATTTTTTTTATTTTTCTTAGATGATTCCTATTC
>CAYIYY010000059.1:0-6579 GCA_964367605.1 uncultured Candidatus Izemoplasmatales bacterium
TAATTATGGAAAAAAAATATTGGACAAATTCATCAAGGAATCAAATCATGAGTTTTTGTGTTGTAACGTCTTATATCGAAAAGAATATTATTGTAAACCTTATGCAATCAAGGAATTAGAGAACGGAATTAAAATTGGAATCATTGGTGCAGTTACTCAAGCCGTTCCAAATTGGGAAAAACCGAATAACATAACTCACTTTAAATTTCTTGATGCATTTGAAAGTATTCAAGGCATTGTAAACGAAATAAGAGATAAAGTCGATTGCTTGGTCGTGTTATACCACGGCGGAATTGAAAGAGATATTAAAACCGGAATTCCGTTAGGAAGAAAATCCTCGGAAAATGAAGGGTATAAAATCGCCAATGAATTACCCATTGATATTTTATTAACAGGTCATCAACACAACGAGACAAAAGGAACCATAAATGATACGCTCGTTTTACAAACAACACATTCAGCTTTTAATTTTGGTGATATTAATTTAACGTTTGAGAATATCAATAATCAGTGGAAATTAAAAGATAAAATCGGAAATATCATCAAAATGAATTTTGAGTCAGATGTAAAAACTGAGAACATGTTAAGCAAACTCGTTGGTGAAACGAATACGTATTTAGATCAAATCCTTGTAACGACAGACGGAGAAAGTCTTTTAATCGATAATCCATTTGAAGCAAGACTTAACAATCATCCTTTATTCAAGATTGTAAATGAAGCTCAAAAATGGATGAGCGGTGTATCGATATCAGCCGCTTCCTTACCGAATCAAATACCAGGTTTAAAGCACCTCATTAGCATGAGAGATCTAGAGTCAACTTTTGTTTATCCTAACACCTTATTTGTTATTGAAGTAACTGGTAAAACGCTCAAAATGGCGCTTGAAAAGGCGGCTTGCTACTTTGCTTTAAAAGAGGATAAAATCGTTGTTGACCCCTTGTTTATTCGCCCGAAGGTTGAACACTATAATTATGATATCTACAGTGGAATTGATTATATTATCGATGTATCGAGACCCCCATTCAGCCGTATAGTATCTGCGACCTATCAAGGTGAAAATATTAACGATGATCAATTATATCACGTCGTATTAAACAATTACCGTGCTATTGGTGGTGGAGATTATCTCATGTACCGCGATCAAAAGATCATTAAAGAAATCAATATGACAACCGCAGAAGTTGTCATAGAGTACTTTAAAAATCATCCACATTTATTGATTGAAAAAGAAAATAATCCTATCATTAAACATTAAAAAAAGGAATCAAAACCCATCGTGGATTTGATTCCTTTTTGTTATTCATTGACAATAAACTTTAATTCACGTTGATTGAGATAATTCGATAAATTTTCAGTCATTAAATCAGTCAGCCTTGATAACAAACGGTTGCTAGAGGATGAATTATGCGGTGTAATAATCACATGAGGCATTTGCCATAATTCATGGTCTTTTGGTAAGGGTTCAGGAGTAGTAACATCCAGTCCTGCACCTCTGATTTTTTTATCTCTCAACAGTTCTGTTAAAGCCTCTTGATCAACAACCTTACCTCTCGCAATATTAATAAATAAAGCATTTGATTTCATGAGTGACAGTTTTTCTTTGGATAGAAAATGTTCGGTTTTATCATTTAAAGGTAATGTAACAATAACATAATCACTCGTCTTTAGTAGATATGATAACCCTTCATCATTCGCAACTATTTCATCAAAATACAATTCAGGTTTTTCAGATTGACGGTAACCGATGATATGGGTATCAAACGCTTTTAAACGTTTAGCGATTTCTTTACCAATGGATCCTGTTCCTAAAATACCAACAGTTGAACCATAAAGTTCTGGTTCTCTTCTTATTGGTTTCCAAATTCCTTGTTTCATGTTTTCTAAATATATTCTATAATTTCGGTTCAGCACTAGTATTTTTGTTAAAACATCTTCTGCAATACTGATATGATAAATATCTTTTGCATTTGTATAAATAATATGATGTTTGTTTAATAGTTCAAAATTCGTTCCATCATAACCAGCAGATAACAATTGAATCCATTTTAAATTGGGTAATTTCGATAGGTTTTCTTCAGTTATAAAATTAGCCCATGGAACCATCGCGACTTCAATGTCGGTGTGGTCAACTCTATCGACAAATTCAACCATAGGAAAAGCATCAATCATTTGTTTGATGTCTGATTGAACGATAAACTTTGGATCTATGTAGACCTTCATAATGTTCCTCGCAATTCTTTATATTTTATTTATTTATTTGCCTTTTTAGGAAACCAAGGGAAAAAGATAGAAGTTCTTTTTGCGTATTCTACAAATTCAGGTTTCTTCATAGATTTCTTTTCTAATAAAGGGACTCCTGAAACGAACAATAACAATAAGGTAATCAATACCGGTCCGATAATTGAAACAATACCCCATGGAGCACTCACAATCACGATAAATATCGACCACCACATAACCGTTTCACCAAAATAATTAGGATGTCTTGTATATTTCCATAAACCTGACTGCATGACTTTGCCTTTGTTCGCTGGATTCGTAATAAATTTACGTAATTGAACATCACCAACAGCTTCAAAATAAAATCCAATCAAGAAAAATAGTGCAGCTATAATAATCCAAATGATGTTTACTTCAGTTGTGATTAGAAAAGCAGCATGTATCGGTGCAGCAACAATCATCATTAACAAACCTTGAAACATAAATATTTTGAAGAACGCTTGAACTCTTGGGTGATTATTACCCCATTTTTCACGCATTGCTACATAACGATAATCTTCTGGTTTTCCCCAGTTGCGAATACTGATGTATAAAAATAGACGTAACCCCCATAGTAATACCATCGCAAATATCGTGTAACCAGCAAGAGTAATTGTTTCTGCAGTTAATAGTCCATGTAAAGCAATAAAGATAAAGCCTAATCCCCATCCCATATCAACAATCGAATTGTTGTTTTTTATTTGGGCGATAATGAATACGATTGTAAAAAATACAAATACTGTAATAAAAGATCCAATAAAGTAAGTTAACATTAGATTTTTACCTCTTCTTCATAGGTCAAAGCAACGGCGATGGATCCTAATCCTGCATTCATTGAAACAACAGGAGAGATGGACATGGTATAAAGTGGTTTTATTCCTGTCATCTTTTCGATTTTTAAAGCGAGTTTATTCGCTCTATCTTCTGCTTCAGAGTGGACAATCACATATTGACTGACTTTTCCTTTTGAAACTAACTCTAAGATTTGTCTCACATTTCCATTTAAACTTAATGCTTTTCTAGCAATGATGCCTTTACCATTCTCATCGATTCCGATAACAGGTTTCAAATTCATGATTTTAGCAGCTAAGCCAGTCACTTTAGAAACACGTCCTTGTTTAACCATATATTTTAACGTGTTGACACTGACAAAAATCTTTGTCCGTTTTGTAAAATCATTTAATTGATCAATGATTTCAGAAGTAGTCTTACCAGCCTCAACCAATTTAGCGGCTTCTAATACAACGAGACCTTCAGCCCCTGAATTTTGTTTAGAATCAAATACTTGAACTTCAGGATGATCTTTCGCATATTGCATAAAGGCATTATAAGTTCCGCTCATTTGAGAAGAAACTGTAATGACTAGAACTTCTTTATAATGATCTAGTAAGAAATCTAATGTTCTTTCAATCTGCTTTTGATTGGGTTGAGAAGAAGAGAAATGATCGGCTTTCTTTAATAGTTTATAAAATGTTTCAGAGGAGATCGTCACTTTATCTAAATAAGGGACATCATCAACTAATAATCCGATGGGTAGTAAATGAATTTGATATTTATCCATTAATTCGGATGGAACGTCTGCAATTGAATCGGTTAGAATGGCAATATCAGGATGAACTCTTCTAACAGCATCTAATTGTCGGTACATATCGTCTACTTTTTGTTCTACGATTTGACCATATTCAGAAAGTTTATAGAAGAATTGATCAGGATGATTCGTATGGATGTGTAATCTTGTCTTATCAATTCGTCCGGAAACGATTAAGGATGACCCCTCTTGAGCAAACAACTGCTTTAATTCTTCAGCTGTTTTCTTTGAATTCATAATCAATGCTTCTGTACAATATCTTTCTTCAGATTCTTCTACATGGATATCTTCCATCGCTTCTTCAATTTGAATGATATCTGTCATTTCAAATTCACCAGTAACAAAATAATGATGAATTCCTTCTAAGAAATCGGTGAAACCTTTCGCACCTGCATCGACAACATTAGAAGCTTTTAATATAGCTAATTCATCAGTAGTTTCAACCAAAGCTTTTTTAGCCACGTTTAACGTATCTTCAAAATAAGCTACGAAATCATTTTGTGAAGGTTCAGTTTCGCTGGCTTTTCTTAAGACGGTTAAGATGGTACCTTCAACAGGATTAAGAATTGCTTGATATGCTTTTTGACTTGCATATTTAAAAGCATCAGAAAAATCATGGATCGTCGCTGTGACTTTTCCACGTAGATGTTCATAGAGCCCATAGAGATATTCTGAAAAAATAATGCCAGAATTTCCTCTTGAACCTGATAGAGAAGCTGAAGCGATTGATTCTAAAGTATCTGATACAGATTCGCTGGGTTTTGCTTCATTGATGATCGTTTGCATTAAGAATGCCATATTTGATCCTGTGTCACCATCGGCGACAGGAAAGACATTGATCCGGTTTAAATCATGTTTGTCACTGATGAGGCGTTTAGCTCCGCCGATAAATGCTTTGTATAATTGTTGGCCATTTAATAATCTTAGTTCCATATTATCTCACCAAAAAGAAAGTAATCATTGAAACAAGTCCACCAAGCGTTGAACCCCAGATTAAATCGATGATCGTAATGGTCAATGGCCAATTTTTTAAAGTCGCTAAATTTGTTAAATCATACGTAGCATAAGTAATCAAGCCAAATAGCATCCCTACTAACAGCGCATAAGACCATGAATCTTTTGAAACGGCGGGTTGAATAACAAAGAAAACCAACCCAACAATAAATAGAAGATAAAAAATAATCGCAGCAATCCAATTAACTTTAGGGGCCATTAAAGATCCTAAATATTTTGCATAAACATTCTTGGCTATCAATCCTAACCAAATTAAATCAATCACTAGAAAAACGACAAAAGCAATTGCATATAGTTTTAAAAACATCGTATAAAACCTCCTGAGTAAAATATACCACATTCATTTAAAGTTTAAAATAACATTGCTCAAAAACGCTTTATGTATCAATAGAAAAACCGTTAATATGATAATAAAATCAAATTAACGGTCTTAATTAATATAATCTTAATCTTTTATTTCTTTTCGCGTTTGAAACACATGAACCAATCTAAACAATATTGATCTGCGCTTTTGCTTTCCATACGTTCTTTCGCTGTGCCACATGAACCTGGTGTCGGAATAATAACGTCATCTCCTGGACGCCAGTTCGCAGGAGTTGCAACTTTATCATTATCAGCTTTTTGTAAAGCGATGATAATTCTTTTAATTTCGTCAAAGTTTCTTCCCATTGAAAGCGGATAATAAAGAATCGTTCTAATCTTCCCATCAGGATCAATAACGAATACAGCACGAACTGCTTGTGTGTTCGATTGTCCTGGTTGAATCATACCGAACTTGTTCGCAACATCCATTTTGATGTCTTCGATTAAAGGAAACTTAACTTCGATATTTTTCATTCCATTCCATTCAAGTTCTTGAATCTTTCTTAACCATGCAATGTGAGCATAGAGTGAATCGACTGATAAACCAATTAATTCAGTGTTTAAAGCTTTGAATTCATCGGCCATTGAAGCAAAGGTCATGAACTCAGTTGTACAGACGGGTGTGAAGTCTGCGGGATGAGAAAATAAAATGACCCATTTACCTGCGTAGTCTTCTGGGAAGTTAATCATTCCTTGAGTCGTTACTGCAGTGAAGCTTGGAGCCTTGTCACCAATGAGTGGCATTTTGTAATATGTTTCTTGTTCCATACTGTGATACCTCCTATAATATTTTTTTATTACAATCAGGAATTATCCTGTTAAGTAAACAAATGAAAAACTGAATAAAATTTCTATAATTAAAATTTTTGTTCTCTATTAAAAAGAAAAACGTTTTTAAAAAAACAAACTTAATTGACTCCACATAATTCCCTTTAAATAGATTCGATCAATGTAAATAAAATCAATTCTTAAGAGACGTTCAACTCTGATAATTATTTTTACTAGATTTGAAATCATAAGGGAAAAAATAAATTTGCTAAACAGTATAGAAAATAAAAATAAAAAAAATAGAAAGAATTATAATTGATAATATCAATGAATATACGATAAAAAAGATAGTGTATATAAATGAAAAATAATCTCAAATTCATTATACATCAATGCCCATTATAAGTAAAACAAAATGCTTTTAGATCAATAACCACTAATTTAAACGATATTTTATAAAAGCAAGTTAAAAAAACAAGAGAAAACGCGACTTAAATGATAATAAAAAAAATTATCGACAAGGTTTTTAGACCCATTTTTAGCGAATTAGATAATATTTAGTGAAAAAAAATAGTGATATTTTAGTT